>JBDOKN010000130.1:0-2283 GCA_039833665.1 Methanocaldococcus sp. | reverse complement strand
ATTACATTCATATTTCCGTCACATCCCAATTCAACATATTTAACCTTTTTTTCTAAGATTTCAAGAGCTTCTGATAAATTTTTATCTGAATCTAAGAATACACTTGTTGATACTCCAATTTTCATTTATTCCACCACTTATTCAAAATATTTTAATATCCCAACATGCTTATAATCTAAAAAGATTATCATGTATCTAAGTATAAACAACCTTCCACATTTTTTATTATTTTAGTGCATATTTTTCTATCATATTACCTTTAATCCCAAACTTAAAACCTATTTTTTATACTTGCATCAAGCTCATCTAAGGAATAAACATTTAACTCTCCATTCTTAACTGCCTCTATTGCCTTAACTGCCGCTTTTGCTCCAGGAATTGTAGTTATATACGGAATGCCTAAATCCACTGCTGCCCTCCTTATGTAATAACCATCCGACTTTGCCTTTTTTCCTGAGGAAGTATTTATTATCAAGTGAATCTTCCCATCCCTCATTAACTTTAAGATATTATCATTTGGACTTTCAGATATCTTTTTAACAAGTATTGCTGGAATACCATGCTCTCTCAACACTTTGGCAGTGCCTTCTGTTGCATATATTGTAAATCCAAGCTCGTGCAACTTTTTAGCAACATCCACAATTTGCTTTTTATCCCTATCTCTAACGCTAATAAAGACATTTCCAACAGTTGGTAGTTCCATGTTTGCAGAGAGTTGAGCTTTATAATAAGCTCTACCGAAATCTTTATCAATTCCAATAGCTTCTCCAGTAGATTTCATCTCTGGACCCAAGACAGGGTCAACACCAGGCAGTTTTTGGAATGGAAAAACAGATTCTTTAATTGATACATATTTTGGCTTGGAAATCCATACCTTTTCAGCAACTTTCTCAACATCGTAATCTTTAATCAATTCCTCTAACTTTTTACCAAGCATAACTTTTGTGGCTAACTTAGCCAATGGAATTCCAACCGATTTACTCACATAAGGGACAGTTCTTGAAGCTCTTGGGTTTGCCTCTAAAACATAGACGACTCCATCCTTAACTGCATACTGCACATTCAAAAGCCCCACTATGTTTAAAACTCTCGCTAACTTGGCAGTGTAATCTATAACTGTATCAATTATCTTTTTTGGCAGTGTTTGGGGGGGAATAACTGTCGCTGAGTCACCACTATGCACTCCCGCCTCTTCAATATGCTCCATTATTGCTCCAATTAAAACACTCTCTCCATCACAAACAGCATCAACATCCAACTCAATAGCATCCTCTAAAAACTTGTCAATCAACACTGGATGTTCCTCTGAAACCTTAACTGCCTCCTCCATATATTCAATTAGCTCGTCTTCACTATAAACTATTTGCATTGCTCTACCTCCCAACACATAGGAAGGTCTAACCAAAACAGGATAGCCAATTCTTTTAGCTATCTCTAATGCCTCTTCCTTTGTAAATGCCGTTCCTCCCTCTGCTTGAGGAATATTTAACTTCTTCAAAAGCTTTGAAAACTCTTCTCTATCCTCAGCAACATTTATATCTTCTGGAGTAGTTCCTAATATATTAACTCCAGCTTTTTTTAACTTCATGGCTAAGTTTATTGCCGTCTGCCCACCAAACTGGACTATAACTCCTAAAAGCTCTCCTTTCTCCATTTCTCTTTCAGCAATATTTAATACATCTTCAAACGTTATTGGTTCAAAATAAAGCTTGTCTGATGTATCGTAATCAGTTGAAACTGTCTCTGGGTTGTTATTTACAATTATTGCCTCAATACCCATCTCCTTTAAAGCTAAGACAGCATGAACACTTGAATAGTCAAACTCTATCCCTTGTCCAATTCTTATAGGTCCAGAACCAATAATTATAACTTTCTTTTTATCTGATGGATTACTTTCATCCTGTTCCTTATAAACAAATGTTTCATAGGCGGAGTAATAATATGGGGTTTTTGCCTCAAACTCAGCAGCACAGGTATCTACCATTTTGTATAGTGGGATGATGTTTAACTTCTTTCTCAACTCTCTAACTTCCAACTCACCCATTTCTAATAGATTGGCTATCTGTTTATCAGAGAATCCTAATTTTTTTGCTTTTAATAATATTTCCTTCAATTTTTCCATATCCATATAATCACCATAAAATATTTTTACCGATAACTACAAAGTTCTTTTTATTGCATTCCAGATTAGATAACTTTGTGGTTTTAATATTCCTTTTTGTGGATTTAGGAATAAAATATTTCTTTTAACTAAAAACTCTCTAATCTTTTTAGGTATTGTTA
>JBDOKN010000129.1:0-4077 GCA_039833665.1 Methanocaldococcus sp. | reverse complement strand
GTTAAAAGATATTGGGATACCATTGAAAAGGCAGGTAATTATTTAAGCTCTGCGGCTTTAAACTTTACACAATGCTTTGATTTATGGGAGGAAAAATTTGGTGTTTTTGCATATACTATGGGGGCGGTATATGGAGGATTAAAATGTGCTTACAGTATGAGTAAGGCAGTTGATAGGAGAGATGATGTTAAGCACTGGGAAAAGGCACTTGAATTTTTAAAAAAGGAAGTTCCAAAGAGGTTTTATTTAAAGGATGAGGGAAGATTTGCTAAATCAATAAATCCATTAAATAAGGAGATAGATACAAGTATATTGGGATTAAGTTATCCATTTAACTTAATTAATGTTGATGACGAGAGAATGATAAAAACAGCCGAGGCAATTGAAAAAGCTTTCAAATATAAGGTTGGTGGAATTGGGAGGTATCCTAATGACGTTTATTTTGGAGGGAATCCATGGATTATAACTACATTATGGCTCTCTTTGTATTATAGAAGGTTATACAAGATTCTAAAAGAAAAAGATGATAATAGGGCAGATATTTATTTACAAAAATCTAAGAAGTTGTTTGACTGGGCAGTAAAATATAGTTTTAATGGATTGTTTCCAGAGCAGATTCATAAAGACCTCGGCATTCCAATGTCTGCAATGCCATTGGGTTGGAGTAACGCAATGTTCCTCATGTATGTTTATAGGAATGAGGAGGTATTTATCCCATAAACTTACAATTAAAAACCAAATTAAAAATTTTGAGATGATAGCATGTTAATAACGTTTAATTTTGAAGTGCATCAACCACATAGATTAAATAAGGAGATAAACAAAAAAGGAAAGACCCTATGGGACAGATATGTTGATACAAAATTAAATAAGGAAGTTTTTAATAAAGTAGCTAATAATTGTTACATTCCTGCAAATGAACTAATGTTAGAGCTTATTGATGAATATAACTTTAAAGTTAATTATTCAATTAGCGGAGTTTTTATAGAGCAGGCGTTGGAATTTAACGATTACGTTTTAGATTTATTTAAGGATTTGGTAAAGACCGGAAACGTTGAATTAATAGCTGAAACATATCACCACTCTTTATCAAGCTTATTTGAGGATGAAGAGGAATTTATTGAGGATATTGAGAAACATAGAGAGTTGTATAAAGAAATATTTGGATTTAAAGCCAAGATTTTTAGGAATACTGAATTAATATATAACAACAGAATTGCAAAAATAGTTAAGGACTTGGGTTTTGAGGCAATATTTACAGAGGGGACTGAGAAAATCTTAGGTTGGAGAAGCCCAAACTATCTATACCAATCACCAGATGGTATGAAAGTGTTGTTAAGAAATTACAGGTTGAGTGATGACATCGGTTTTAGATTTTCAGCAAAGGATTGGGACCAATATCCTTTAACGGCTGATAAATATGCTATTTGGTTGGCTTCAACTCCCGGAGAAGTTATAAATATCTACATGGACTATGAAACATTTGGAGAGCATCATTGGAAAGATACTGGAATATTTGAGTTTTTAAGATATCTACCTGTTGAGATTGCTAAGCATGAACACTTAGAGGTTGTTAATGTCAGTGAGGTTGTTGATAGATTGGAGCCAAGAGGAGAGATTTACGTGCATGAATTTGCCACAATATCATGGGCTGACACTGAGAGAGATGTAAGTGCATGGTTAGGCAATAAGATGCAAAGGATTTCATTTGAGAAGTTAAAAGATATTGGAAAACTTATAAAAGAGAATGATAAACTAAAAAAGCTTAATAATTTTAATGAGATTTATAAGATTTATAAGGTTTTACAAACAAGTGATAACCTTTACTACCAATCTACTAAGGGACTTAGTGATATGAGTGTCCATAACTATTTTAGCCACTTCGATACTCCATTTGACGCCTACGCAAGCTATTTAAATATACTATATGATTTTGAATATTATATAAAATTTCAACTGCGTAAATCAAAAGATGATGAAGATGAAAGCTCTAAGGATATTGTAAAAACTAAAATGATGAGAAAATGTAAAATAAAAAAACCATGCAAAATAAAATATCAAAACATTAATGATATTATTATATGTAAAGAGGATGAAGAGATTGAAAGCATGCAATTAGGTATAAAGAATAAAAATAAAAATAACGATAATGAAGACAGAGAAGATAGCAAGTCAAAAAAATTTATAGTTGCATGAGGGATATTATGAGAGAGAAGTGTGTAATCTTTATTATAGATGGATTAGGAGATAGACCTAATGAAAAGGGATTAACTCCTCTAAAAGAGGCAAAAACACCAACTATGGATAAAATTGCCAGGGAGGGAATTTGTGGTTTAATGAATGCCATAGATATTGGTGTAAGACCGGGAAGTGATACTGCCCATTTATCTATTTTAGGATACAATCCTTATGAAGTATATACTGGTAGAGGTCCTTTGGAAGCTTATGGTGTTGGTTTAGATTTAAAGGAGGGAGATGTGGCTTTTAGATGTAACTTTGCCACTGTCGATGAGAACTTTGTTGTTTTAGATAGAAGGGCTGGAAGAATAAGCCCAGAAGAAGCAAAGGAGTTGGAGAAAGAAATTGATGGTTTGGAGATTGATGGAGTTAAAGTTATTTTCAAATCTTCCAAAGGATATAGGGGGGCTTTGGTTTTAAGAGGGGATGGTTTGTCTCACAAAGTTAGTGATGGAGACCCACATGAAGAGGGCGTTAAAGTTAGCGAAATAAAGCCATTGGATGGTTCAGAAGAGGCAAAGAGAACTGCTGAGATTTTAAATAAATTATTAAAGATTGTTTATGAGAAGCTAAACAATCACCCAATAAATGAGGAGAGAAGAAAGAAGGGCTTACCTCCAGCTAATATTATACTGCCAAGGGGAGCTGGAGTAGTTCCAAAGATAGAGAAGTTTTCTGAAAAATATAATATGAAAGGAGCATGTATTTGCGGAACTGGTTTAATAAAAGGTATTGCTAAAATGACTGGATTGGATATTATAGAAGTTGAAGGAGCAACTGGAACTCCGAGGACAAACTTTATGGGCAAGGCAAAGGCATTGGTTGAGGCATTAAAAGATTATGATTTTGTTATAATAAATGTTAAAGGGGCTGATGAGGCAAGTCATGACGGTAATTATAATTTGAAAAAAGAGGTTTTAGAAAAGATAGATGAAATGCTCGCCTATGTATTTGAACATATTAATAAAGAGGAGGTCTATTTTGTTTTGACTGGTGACCACTCAACACCAATAGAGATGAAAGACCACTCAGCAGACCCCGTTCCAATAGTTATCTGGGGAAAGAGTGTTAGAGTTGATGATGTAACAGAGTTTAACGAATTTGCATGTGCTAAGGGAGCTTTACACTGGATTAAAGGAGAGCATATAATGAAAATATTATTGGATTTAACTGGAAGAAATGAGAAGTTTGGTGCTTAAATTATAACAATTTCTTTATTGCATTCCAGACCAAAAAGCTTTGAGGTTTTAGAGTTCCCTCTATTGGATTTAAAAACAAGATATTTCTTTTAACTAAAAACTCCCTAAGCTTTTTAGGTATTGTTATATCCTCAACCTCATAGTTTTCTTTAAATATTTTTAGTGCATCAACAACTTTTTTATAAAGTTCTTCATCCTCCTCCTTAACATCCTCTAAGAAGTATTTTAACTTTTGAGTGGCATCTTTAAGCATAAAGTTCAATATATTCATTAATTTCTTATGTCTCAACTCATTGATGATATAAATTATATCAACTGGCTTCCCTCCTACATAACTATAGATAAGCTCTTTCTCTTCATCAGATAGTTTTTTATTTAAAATCTTTTCAACTAAGAAATCCATAAATTTTAAGGCAGTTTCTTTATCAAAATCATCGACTAAGATATATCTGCATCTACCATCTAACATTGCTTCATTATAAACTTTCTCAATAAACAAACTATCTGAACTTATACAGAAAACATGGCATAAATGTTTATGCTTTGTTAGAGAGACGAAGTAATTAAAAAGCTCATAGATTAAAAAGCCATTAATCTTTAAATCTCCAATCTTTTGCAGTTCATCGATAATAATTATTGG
>JBDOKN010000128.1:0-2795 GCA_039833665.1 Methanocaldococcus sp. | reverse complement strand
GTAAATTCTGAAGAAGGCAATTTATTGCTTCATGAAGGTAAGATATATTTAGATGAGGATAAAAAATATATTATAAACCCAGGAAGTGTAGGACAGCCAAGAGATGGGATAAACAAAGCAAGTTATTGCATATTTGATGAAAAAAGTTTTAAGTTAGAGATTGTTAGGGTTGAATATGATATTAAAAAAGCTTATGAGAAAATTGTCAGTGGTGGATTGCCAGAATGGTTAGGAGAGAGATTATTTTTGGGTAAATAATTAGATAAACCTCCCGTATGTTAAAATTGCCTCAATAGCAATAAATGCTACTGTAAATCCTATAACATGCTCTGGTTTAACTTTAACTTTTGAGAACGTCTCATCCATGTATCTTACCAATCCTGCACTTGTAGCTAATCCTGTCTCTTCTCTTTTGCTCATGATTTCACCAATTCTTTAACTTTTTTAACAATTCTTTCAGCAACTTCTTTCTTGGAGCCAGAGATTTTTTCAACATCTTTTTTTGTTATAATATAAACCTCTATATAATCATCTCCAAAATAATGCTTACATAAATCGTTGGCAATAATCATATTTAAATTGTATTTATTTAATCTCTCCTTAGCCCTATTTATGAGTTCCTTCTCATCTAAGTTATATTCTGCCTTAAATCCAATGATTATCTTATCCTTATAAACCTTCCTTAACTCTTCTAAAACCTTTGGATTTTTCTTTAATTTTAATATCGGCTCTTTTTCAGAACTCAACTTACCTTCAAAACCCTCAACTGTAAAATCAGATATTGCTGCTGATGAAATAATTATATCAAAGTCCTTAGCCAATTCAATAGCTTTATTTAGCATCTCCTCAGCTGTTAAAACCTTGTGATTCTTTATATAGTATGGAGGTTCTAAACCCATAGCTGTTATAACTTCAACATAAAAGCCCTCTTTGCAGAAAGCTTCAGCTAAGGCAACACCCATTTTTCCAGACGATAAATTAGATATAACCCTAACCTTATCTATAAACTCAACAGTTCCACCGTTTAATATTAAAACTCTGTTGCCCTCTTTTTTTAAGTTGTTTCCAATTTTTTCAATAATAAATTTGACAACATCCTCTATACTTGCAACCTTTGCCTTCCCTTCTTCAAACTTTGGTGATATTATATAGATATTATTTTTTTCTTTAAGCTCATCTATATGCCTTTTAATGGCATTGAACATATTTTCATGCATCGCTGGAACAATAAATATTGGTTTATTCCCAAAAAACATTAAAGCTGTTGTATTTATAATATTATCTGCAATTCCTAAGTTTATTTTTGAAATTATGTTGGCGGTTGCTGGATATATTAAAAGGCAATCGCATTCATTGTATAAAAGGATGTGTTCAATATCTCCAGTTATCTCCTCATAAACTTCATTTCCACATCCAAATTTTAATGCCTCTTTGCCAATAATTTTTTTTGTCTCCTCTGTAATGATGCAATAAACTTCTGCTCCATGTCTTATTAACTCCCTCATTAATTTAGGAGTTTCAATAGCCGCTATTGATGATGTTACAGCAACCAAGATTTTTTTACCATCTAAGAGCTTTGATTTAGTTCCTTTTAATACTTTGGTTGGGTGCATAATCTCACTATTTTTCTTTTAGATTTATAATCATCTTACATTTTGGGCAGATGACCCTATCTCCAACACATTTAAATTCATAAAAGCAATTTGGGCATCTAACTGCTTTTATAAAATTATCTAAGCTATCCAAATCAATAGTTGTGAATTTTTCTATCTCTTCCATATTCTCCACGAATTAAAGCTTTTAAGTTCCAACTTTTACTGGTTCAGCTAAATCCCTAATTAACCTAACAGCTGAGTAAGCTGCTAAGGCAGATGTCTTTGGATTCTCTTCAAATGGAACATTTTCAACACAGACCTTTAAATTCCCTATAGAACTTTTAACAAAAATCTCATGCCTGTTCAATTTGGCATTTGGGTCTGCAACAATAACAACCTTTGTTGGGAACTCTGCGGCTATTGACAAAGTGACTGCAACGTTTATATTTGCTGGAAATTTCTTTATTGCTTCAAAAACATCCCCTTCAAAAACAATTACTGGATTTTTTATCTCCTCTATTTTATAACCAAGGTTTTTCAATGCATCTTTTAATGCATTAACAGGTTTTGTAGTTTTTAAGATAACCTCTTTTATTTCTCCCAACCTCATAGCTTTTATAGCATCTAAGCCACCAATAGCTCCAGAGGGCAGATAAATCTTTCTTCCAACGCTCTTAGCTAAATTTTTAAGTTTTAAAAATATCTCTTTATTTGCCAATGCACCAACGCTCATTATTAAGACATCCTTATTATTCATTAAAGATTTTTCTGCAACCTCTTCAACTGCTTTTATTGATGCCGCTTCAACAACTAAATCTAAATCTTTTTTAACTAACTCATCAACACTACTGCATATTTTGGCTCCACTCATCTTAGATAGTTTTTCAGCTTTATCTAAATTTCTATCATAGATTGCAATTATTTTAGTGTTTTTTATGGTGCCATCTACAACCTTTTTTGTTATAAAACTACCAATAGCTCCGCAACCAACAATGCCGATTTTGAGCATTAATTATCCCCCCAAAAAAACAATAAAATAAATTTTAGAATAAATTTCTTCATTTAAAAATAAAATTAATTAATAATTAATAATTACTTCTTTAAAAATCCATATCCAGAATCTGCAGGAGGTTTAACCAATATTATATTTCCAATCGCGGTTATTAAGTTGAATGGTAGAACAACCTTCTTAGAAGGGTC
>JBDOKN010000127.1:0-7675 GCA_039833665.1 Methanocaldococcus sp. | reverse complement strand
CTCCCTCTGTGCTTTAAAATCTTCATCATATCTATTGAATATTTTGTAGGAATTTGACTTTCTTTAACAATTATTCCACTTATGGAGCACATATCTCCCACATTTTTAAATATGTCTTATTCTATAATTAACGTTATGGTATTGTATCAATGTTAATGCCAATCAAAAAATCATTAACTATTTTATTATAAATATTAAATTGCTTAGAGGTTTTAAAATGGATGCCTTAGTTATGGCTGGTGGTAAAGGGACAAGAATGGGAAATGTTGAAAAGCCAATAATTAAATTAAACAATAAATGCCTTATTGACTATGTTCTCCATCCTTTATTAAATTCAAAGATAAATAATATATTTATTGCAGTATCCCCCAACACTCCAAAAACTAAGGAATATATATCCAAGAATTACGGGGGCTATAAAAATATTAAAATTATTGAAACGTCAGGTAAGGATTATATAGAGGATTTAAATGAATGCATTGAATATTTTTCAGAACCATTCTTAGTCGTTAGCTCTGATTTAATTAACTTAACATCGAAAATTATTAATAGTATTGTTGATTATTTTTATTGCATCAAAGCAAAAAATCCAGAGATTGAGGCATTAACTGTAATGATTCCAAAAGAGAAATACCCAAATCCATCAATTGATTTCAATGGCTTAGTTCCTGCGGGGATAAATGTTGTATCTCCAAAGCATGGATATCAAAAAGAGGAGATTATGATTGTTAATGAGCTGATATTCAATATCAATACAAAAGACGATTTAAAACTTGCTGAAATGCTTTTGAAGAAAGTGGATTATAAAAATCCAATAAGGGGATAAAATGGAAAAAATGCCAGCTAAATTATTGTTTGGTAGAAGTATAGTAGGAAACTTAGGAAGTGTCATAGGAACAGTTAAAGATGTAATTTTTGATGAAAAATTAGGTAAGTTAGTATCTTTGGAAGTTGAGCCATCAGAAAATAGTCCAATAAAAATAGAAGAGGGGAGGAATGTTTTAATACCTTACAAAATTGTAGTATCAGTTAAGGATGTTGTGGTAATAGATGAAAAATGTTTAAATAAGGTAAATATAAGACCTTCAAGCTAATTATTAATTAAAAACTATTTTTTTGTGGTGTAGAACATGGAATTTACAAAAATGCATGCATTGGGAAATGATTACATAGTCATTAATGAATTTGATGGAGAAAAAATAAAAGAAGAAGAAAAAAGTTATTTTGCTAAAAAAATTTGCAGAAGGGGTTTTTCAGTTGGAGCTGATGGAGTTATTTTTATCCAAAAGCCAACATCTAATGAATACGATGTAAGATTTAGAATCTTTAACAGTGACGGTTCTGAGGCAGAGATGTGTGGTAATGGAATTAGATGTTTCTCAAAATACGTTTATGAGAGAATAATGAAGAAAAATCCTTTAAAAGTAGAGACAAAAGGAGGTTTAAGAGTTTCTGAAATGGAAATAGATGGAGATGAGGTAAAAAAAGTTAGGGTTTATATGGGTGTTCCAAAATTTAAATTAAAAGATATACCAATGGTTGTTGATGGTTATAAAGAGGATGATGAGTTTTTAAATGGGGAGTTAAAATTAAAAAATCCCTACTTGCCAAAAGTTAAGTTGAGTGTTGTCAATGTAGGGAATCCGCATGCTGTTATATTTGTCGAAGACAACAATATAGATTTAGATTTTGTTAGAGAGCACTTAGATGTTATTGGAAAGGAGATAGAGCATCATGAAGCATTCCCAGAAAGGATTAATGTGCATTTTGTAAAGGTTTTAAATAAAAATGAGATAAGGATTATAACCTGGGAGAGAGGGGCGGGCTATACAACCGCATGCGGAACAGGAACTACTGCCTCTGTAATTATAGCCCACAAACTTGGTAAAACGAATAATAGGGTTTTAGCTCACTTAGATGGTGGAGATTTAGAGATTGAGATTAAAGATAATGGTGTTTATATGATTGGAGACGCAGTAATGGTTTATGACGCCAAATTGATAAATATTGGCTGGTAAATTATGAAAGTAAATTTAACCATTGAATATAAAGGAAAATTGATTACGCCAAGCCAAATAAAACTTTTAATGGCTTTACATAAAACAAAATCCCAAAATGAGGCAGCTAAGTTATTAAATATAAAACCTTCCTCTTTCAATATCCAATTAAAGAGATTGGAAAATAAATTAGGAGTTAAGCTTTATTACTCCTCACCAAATGGAACAATTTTAACTGATGCTGGCTTAGAGATTTTAGAAACCTATAAATCATATAGTAAAAGATTAAAAAATAACTTTTTTACTGTCTCTGGATTTGTTAGTGGGGAGATAGCAAAAATATTATTTGAAAATCCAATAATAACATCTTTTGATAATGCTCTGAAATTGTTGAAGATGGGATTTGTTAATATTTTGGGCGTTGATGACAGCTATTGGATTTATAGGTTGGGAGATGAGAGGTTTTTAAAGTCAGAGATTGGCAGTTCTGATTTTAATATATTTTTAATTGCCTATGACAACTTTGTAATGGTTAGTAAAAATGAATTTGATTACAAAAATTTAGTGGGGATTAGATTTAGTTCTCAAAGAATAGTTTATAACATTTTAAAGAAAGAAGGGATAAAATTTAAGGTAAAAATTAAAACAAAAAATCCATTTAGAGCCATCGACTTAGTTAATGAAGGTTATAGCTTATTTTTAAATGAAAGTTTATTAAAATATGTAGATGGAAATTTCAATATTGAATATCCCAAATTTTATGAAAAAACCATTCATGCAATAAACTTTATTAGCTTTGGGAAAAACATAAAAATAGAAAAAAAGGATATTAAAAAAATAAAAAAACTGGGTTTTAAAGTTTAAACTGTTTTTATTGTGTGATAATTATGAATGTCTTTGATAGATATGCTGAGGAATACGATAAATGGTTTGATGAAAACGAAATGATATATAAATCTGAGATTGAAGCATTAAAAAGACATATCCCAGAAGGTAAAGGATTAGAAATAGGCGTAGGAACTGGAAGATTTGCCAAACCATTTAATATAAAAATTGGTGTTGATGTGTCAAAAGAGATGGCTAAAATAGCTGAAAAGAGAGGGATAAAAGTTATAATAGCAAAAGGGGAAGATTTACCTTTTAAAGATGAAGAGTTTGATTTTGTTTTAATAAATACTGTCTTAGAGTTTGCAGAAAATCCAAAAAAGATGCTAAAAGAGGCAAAGAGGGTTTTAAAGAGAGGAGGGAAGATAATTATTGGAATTATAGATAAAGATAGCTTTTTAGGAAAAATTTATGAAGAAAAAAAGCATAAAAGCAAATTTTACAAAGATGCAAAATTTTTATCAGCTAAAGAAGTTATAGAAATGCTAAAAGAGTTAGGATTTAAAAATATAAAAGCCACACAAACGATTTTTAAAGAAATTGATAAAGTTGATAAAGTCAAAGATTATAAAAACTGTGGAAAATACAACAAAATCTTAGACAGGACATTAATTGGGGCTGAAAGCCCCAACTTAATGGACGTGGGATATAGCAATAGGGCAGAGTCCTATGGAGTTAAAGATGGTTATGGAGAGGGAGGTTTTGTAGCAATTTCTGCTGAGAAATAGAATTGAGGTATAAGGATGGATAAAGTTTTAGAAGCATAGGAGCAAAGCTCTATTATTATACCTCAGAAGCGGGCTTCACTACGTTCAGCCCCACTGTAATCTTTTTCTAAAAAATGTTTTTCGGAAAGCTTTTACTAAAAGGTTGGAGGTATAAGAATGGATAAAGTTTTAGAAGTTTTAAAGGACTTTGGCATTAAAGAATTAAGACCTCCACAAAAGAAGGCATTGGAGATGGGATTATTAGATAAAAATAGAAATTTTTTGATTTCTATACCAACCGCCTCAGGAAAAACACTAATTGGAGAGATGGCTTTAATAAACCACTTATTGGATGAAAATAAAAACCCAACGGGCAAAAAAGGCATCTTCATAGTGCCTTTAAAGGCATTGGCATCAGAGAAATATGAAGAATTCAAAAATAAATATGAGAGGTATGGACTGAGAGTGGCCTTATCAATAGGGGACTATGATGAAGATGAGGATTTAAGCAATTATGATTTAATTATAACAACTGCTGAAAAACTCGACTCCTTATGGAGGCACAAAATTGACTGGATTGATGATGTTTCTGTTGTTGTGGTTGATGAAATTCATCTAATTAACGATGAAACAAGAGGGGGAACATTAGAGATTTTATTAACTAAATTAAAAGAGTTTAATATACAAATTATTGGTTTATCAGCAACTATTGGAAATCCAGAAGAGTTGGCTGAATGGCTAAATGCTGAGCTTGTAGTTGATGATTGGAGACCTGTTGAGTTAAAAAAGGGAATTTACAAAAATGGAGTTATAGAATTTATAAATGGAGAAATTAGAGAGATAAAAGCAGTTGATAGCAACGATATTTACAACTTAGTTGTCGATTGTGTAAAAGAGGGAGGTTGCTGTTTAGTATTTTGCAACACCAAAAAAGGAGCTGTCAATGAGGCAAAGAAATTAAATTTAAAGAAATTTTTAACAAATGAAGAAAAAATAGGACTAAAAGAAGTAGCTGATGAAATTTTATCTATCTTAGAACCACCAACCGAAATGTGTAAAACCTTGGCTGAGTGCATCTTAAACGGCTCTGCCTTTCATCATGCTGGTTTAACTTATCAACATAGAAAGATAGTTGAAGATGCATTTAGAAAGAGATTGATTAAGGTTATTTGTGCGACTCCAACCCTTAACATGGGTCTAAACTTACCGTGTAGAAGGGCAGTAGTTAAGGACTTAACAAGATATACAAACAGGGGAATGAGATACATCCCAATAATGGAAATTCAACAATGCATAGGAAGGGCTGGAAGACCTGGCTTAGACCCCTATGGAGAGGGAATAATTGTAGCAAAGAATGATAAGGATTATTTGAGAGCTTACCAAGCACTAACTCAAAAACCAGAGCCGATATATTCAAAGCTCTCAAATCAGGCAGTTTTGAGAACTCAACTTTTAGGGCTTATAGCTACGAGAGAGATTAAGGACGAGTATGATTTAGAGTGGTTTATAAGAAACACTTTCTATGCCCACCAATATGGGAATTTAAAAGAGGTTGCTAAAAATATCATGGAGGTTATTAGATTTCTGGAAGAGAATGAGTTTATTGTTGATTTTATGCCCACTAACTTAGGAAAGAGAGTTTCTGAACTCTACATAGACCCTTTGTCAGCTAAATACATCATAGATGGCTTAAATGAAATGGAAAATGAAGATGACATCTATTACCTCTACCTAATCTCAAAAACCTTGGAGATGATGCCAAATTTAAGAGTTTATAAATCTGAGGAGTTGGATTTAATTAACGAAATGGAAAATCTTGGAATAAAGAGTTTTGATATTGAGGACTTGGAAGCATTTAAAACAGCTAAAATGTTGTATGATTGGATTAATGAAGTGCCAGAAGATGATATTTTAAAAAAATATAAAATTGAGCCAGGGATTTTGAGGTATAAGGTTGAAAATGCCATTTGGATAATGCATGCATTGAAAGAAATTGCCAAGTTAATTGGTAAAAATCCAGATATTCCAGAAAAGTTGGAGATAAGGTTAGAGTATGGGGCTAAGGAGGATATTATTGAGCTTTTGAGTATAAAATACATTGGAAGAGTTAGAGCAAGGAAGTTATATAACGCTGGAATTAGAAATGTTGAAGATATAATAAATAATCCTTCAAAGGTTGCCTCAATTATTGGAGAAAAAATAACTAAAAAGATTTTAGAAGAGTTAGGGATTAAATATGGACAACAAAAACTGAATTTTTAAAATTTTAATTTTTTTTCCATTTTTTACTTATTTTATTTACTTTAATAAAATTTATATATTGGGAGATATTTTAAGAATTAATAAAAAAATAAAGTAAAGGAGGAGATAGAATTAAGAGAAAAGCAATGATAATTTTAAGAAGAGATAACAAGTTTGATAATAAAAGTGTAGAAGAACTTAAAGAATTAGCAGAAGTCCTTTACAACCCGGTAAAAACAGTTGTTCAAATTAGAAAGCCAGACCCGAAGTATCAAATTGGTAGTGGTTTAGTTGAAAAATTAGCTGAAAAAATTAAAGAGGAGAACATAGAGATTGTTGTAGTTGGAAATATCCTAACTCCTTCACAAAAATACAACTTAGCCAAAAAATTTAAAGTTGAGGTTATTGATAAGATTGAGCTTGTTTTAAGGATATTCTACAAGCATGCAAGGACTAAAGAAGCTCAATTACAGGTTAGATTGGCAGAGTTGCAGTATGAGTTGCCAAGAGCAAGGGAAAAAGTTAGATTAGCAAAGATGGGAGAGCAGCCAGGATTTGGAGGATATGGAGATTATGAGGTTGAAAAATACTATCAAAAAGTAAAGAGGGAGATAGCAACAATAAAAAGAAAATTGGAAAAAGTTAGAGAGCATAGAAAAATAGCAAGGAAGAGTAGGAAAAAATTTGACACTGTTGGTTTAATTGGTTATACAAACGCAGGAAAAACAAGTTTATTAAATGCTCTAACTGGGGAAAAGAAAGAATCAAAAAATCAGGTCTTTACAACCTTAACTACAACAACAAGGGCTATAAAAGGAATTAAAAGGAAGATATTGGTTACTGATACGGTTGGATTTATTGATGACTTACCACCATTCATGATTGAGGCATTTTTATCAACTATTGAAGAGAGTGCAGACAGCGATTTAATTTTAATAGTTGTGGATGCATCTGATGATATAAAGGAGATTAAAAGGAAGTTAAAGGTAAATCATGAAATTTTAAGTAAAATTAATTGCAAATCACCAATAATAACTGTATTCAATAAAGTTGATAAAATTAATGAAAAAAAGAAAAGAGAAATTTTGGAAGAGTTAGATAGATATATTGTAAATCCAATTTTTGTGTCTGCAAAATACAACATAAATATTGATTTACTTAAAGAGATGATTATAGATAACCTTAACCTTTCAATTGGAACTATTGAGACAGATAATCCAAAACTCATATCTTATTTATATGAAAATACTGAGATTATTGAAGATGTTTTAGATGAAGATAAGCATATAATAACATTTAGAGCAAAAGAAAAGGACGTAAATAGAATCTTAAAATTGCACAAAATCACAGCATAATTATAAATTCCTTTTTGGTGGAAAATATGGACATATTAAAGGACTTGCCCATTACCGATAACCATATGCATGTTGATGATAAAAATGGCTATGGTGCTGAAAAAGTTGCTAAAACATTCTACAACGCTGGAGGAAAGGTAATGATAATTTTAAATAAACCAACATTTGATGGAGACCTAACAACATCAATGGATATTTTAGTTAGAGATATTGAGATAATAAATAAAAACACCCCAGTTAAAGCATTTGGCTTGGTTGGAGTTCATCCTGCTGAGCTAACATACTTAATGAAATTTATGAGTTTGGAGGAGGCAAAAAATAAAATTATTAATGCTTTAAATTATGCAAAAAAGCTTGTTGAGGAAAATGATTTTATTGTAGGCATTGGTGAGGTTGGAAGACCTCATTATCCTGTAAGTGAGGATGTTTGGGAAGCATCAAATGAGATTTTGAAATACTGTATGGCATTAGCTAAGGATTTGGGATGTGC
>JBDOKN010000126.1:0-4700 GCA_039833665.1 Methanocaldococcus sp. | reverse complement strand
GAATAAAGAACCTTTTATATACAATTTATAAATTCTCATGTTATCTTTTACTTCTTTTTCTATCTCAACATCTTGGGCTATTCCTAACTCTAAGAATGCATTTTTTAACAACTCTTCGACATTTTCTGATTCATAACTTACTTGCTCACTACCTAAGATTTCATCAACCATCGCACTCAAAACTTCTCCAACTTCTGATAATAAGATTTGAGTCATCGCTCCTGCTCCACTACCCAATGTTTTCGCTAAGGCAATACTGTATCCAGTTACTAAAGCGTTCATTAAAGGAATTATCCTCTCGACTGTTCTATTCGCCATATTATCAACTCCAGTATTTTTTAATAATTCATGTGCCTGGTTCATGTATATCTCCTCCATAATCCCACCATTTTGTGGTGGATTATAAGGATTTTTTGTTCTGGATTTTTATCATATATTTTAATAAGTATATATTAATTCTCTGACAATTTTTAGACATTTTTATAAAATCAATTTTTACAAATTTTCAAATTTATCATTTAAAATAAAATTGTCAAGATGATAAAAATTCGAATAAAACATAAATTAAAAAATAATAATAGATAATTATTCAAGAGCTTTTTTAACAGCATCTTTTAAAAATTTTGGGGTTGCTAAAAATATTCCCCTATGAACTTCTTCATCATAATATTTAGTTTCCATATCTTTTAAAGCTTCTTTTATTCTTTCTTCATCAACTTCTAATGGGTTGTATTTTTTAGATGCCAGGGTAAAGCTCCAAAATCCACTTGGATATGTTGGCATTGGATATGTATAAGGCATTATAATCTTAAATCCTGCCTCTTTTAAATATCTGCATATATTCTGTATTAAATCTAAGTTATACAATGGACTCTCCGATTGTTGAACCATAATTCCATCATCATTTAAACATTTGAATATATTTTTATAAAATTCTTTCTCAAAAAGCCCCTTAGCAGGTCCAACAGGGTCGGGACAATCAACAATAATTACATCATATTTTTTCTCAGTTTCAGCAACATATTTAATTCCATCTGTTATTATCAAATTAACTTTTTCATTATCAATTTCACAGCTTAACTTTGGCATATATTTTTTACAGGCATCAATAACCTTTTTATCTAACTCAACAAAATCTACTGCTTCAACTGACTTATGCTTAACTACTTCTCTAACAGTCCCTCCGTCTCCTCCTCCAATAACCAAAACATTCTTTGGATTTGGATGAGTAAAAAGAGGAATGTGGGATATCAATTCATGATATATAAATTCATCTCCCTCCGTTGTTTGAAAAGTGTTATCCAAAACTAAAACCTTCCCAAAATCATATGTGTCAATAATCTCTATCTCTTGAAACTCAGATTTATCCATGTATAAGATATCTTTAACTCTAACCGATAAAGCTACATTGTTGTTATGATACTCTGTAAACCAAATATGGCATTTAAAATCATTATTTTGATTCACTCTACATCACCTTCATTTATTTTAGGAAGTGCAAATATATAATAGTTATAAAATAGTTATAAATAGAGTAATGTTAATTAAACCTTTTTGTCTATAAAAATTTTTGCATGGTGCTATTTTATGAGTAAGAAAAATCCCAAAATTGATGATTTAAAAATTTTGGAATTACATAAAAAGGGATATTCAGCAAGAAAGATAGCAAAAATATTTAGATGCAGTAAATCAACGGTATGTTATAGATTAGTGTAAATAAGCAGGGAGGTAATTATGTGATTGAATTAAAAGTTACAGATAAGGATTTTATAGAAGAATTTAAAAGAAATCTTGAAAACATTGGCTTCAAATACATAAATGAATATGTTAGGAAATTTGAAAATAAAAAAGACCAGTATGTTGTAAGAGTTTGTTCAAAAGGTTTCTATTATTGGTATAAAGGTCTTAATGTAGATTACTATATGAATGTAATTGGAAATAACGAAAAACTAATGATTTCTTGGCTAAAAGGATTTTATGATTCCGAGGGTTCAGTTGTAATAAACAAAAAGGGAAATTATATATATAAATATGTCAGTATAGCGAACACTAATAAGAATCTAATTGATATTTGTTGTAGTTTCTTAGAAAAATTAGAAATTGAGTATTCAGTTTATTGTGAGAAAAATAACAGATATAAATCTGGATACCTCTGGAGAATATATATAAAATCCAACTCTTTAGAAAAATTTAAAAAATTAATCAACTTTAGAATTGAAAGAAAATCTAAAAAGCTTATTTAAGTTCAAAAGTCCCATTTTCCATTAATCCCCTTTTTAAATCAATTATTTGTATTGATTTTGGTTTTAAAAACTCTCTTATAACTTCTAATGCCTTGTATGGGTCTGTATGCTCTCCACAGGTAAATACATCTAAGGCGGCATATCCATATTCAGGATAAGTATGTATTGCTATATGACTTTCGGCAAGCACTGCAACCCCAGTAGCCCCTTGAGGGGAAAATTTGTGAGTTCTTACACAGATTAAAGTAGCTCCACATGCCTTTACACTATCTACCAACATCTTTTCTATTCCTTCTATATCGTCCAATGCCTTTGGGTCGCATCCCCATAACTCTAATATTAAGTGTTTCCCCAAGTATTTCAACATGTTTTCACCTCCAAATTTGATAAATAAAAAATAAATAATGTAAAAAATCCTTAGAAATTTGAAATTATCTTTAAATTTTTTTACTCTTATAATTATGATTTAATTATATTTAACTGTAATGTTATTTTGAAATTTTGTTTATTTTTATATTTTTATTTATACCATAATGCAGCTGCTGCAAAGGCACAACCTAATTTCTCTACAGTATGTTCAACTGCAATTGATTCAATTCTATCCAATTCCCAGCCCCTCATTTCAAAGCCAATCTTTGCCATCTCTCTAACGGTTTTTTCTGCTTCTTTCTTTGAACATTTTCCTTCAAATTCCATGATTAAACCACATAAACTCTTATCTTTTGGAATAGCCACACTTATTGCAGCTGCTATTGTTTCTCCTGGAACATCACTAATGATATACCCATAAGCTGTAGGAACTAAAGCACCCATTGGTAATTTTGGTAAGGGGACAATTTCAGCTCCTGGAGGCATTATACTGCTGATTCTAATTAAATTAACATTCCCGATACCGGCATTTAGCAGAGCTCCATCAAACGCATTTAGTGGTGTTTCTCCTTCGCTACTACCTGCTACTAATGATACAGTGTTTGGTAGTTTAAAATAAGCATGGAGCGGGTTTATCTCAGCATTCATTCAACGCACCTCCAAAAACGCATGTTTTTCTCAATTTATGAACGAGTATATATAATAGATGTAAGATTTTTTAGTTTAAATAATGATTACTCATATATAAACTCTTCGGTGTTGAAATAAATTAAAATTTTCTGAGCTTTTATGTAAAAAAAATGGATATTATGAACTATTTTTGATTAGATTGAAAAGTTAAAAACAAAAAAGAAAATTTTAAAATTTTTAAAACCTTCAAGTATTAAAAGTAAATTTTGTTAGTTATTTATTGTTTATCTTTAAATTAAGAACTCTTTTTCCTTTAATATGTCCTCAACTGTCTTCCCTAAGTAATCATCCTTAGAAACTACTCCATAAGGATAAACATAAACCTTATCCTCAATATTTATTCTTGGATACTCTGGCTCTATAACTACATCCTCTAATAAACATCTCTTTAAGTGATTGGCTGTTTTTGTGATATTCATTAATCTTGGTGGCTTATATGGGGGGTTATTTTTTAAAAACTTCCACTTTGTTCCATAATAAACAATATAATCTGGATTAAACAATAATACAACCTCTCCATGTATCTCCAAAACTAAAGTCCATGAAAAAACTCCTCTTGTAAAACCTAATAACCTGCCTAAATAAGACGTTTTTGGCGTCTCATAATAAACTTTCAATGTCCTTCCAACGATTCTTGATAATGCCTCTTTAATATGCACATTTTTTGGGTTTGTTGGTAGAGATGTTTTTGGAATAACATTTATTGGAACACAATTTATTGGTTTAACCATGTGTAATGCTAAAAGAGGGTAGAAATAGATATGTTCTTTTTTATTCTTCATTACTATGCCTTCAATAGGCCCGTTAAAATCCGCCTTTAAAACTTTCCCCCTATAAGTATTAAAAGATTTATTTAGTGTAAATTCTCCAATCATATCTTTTCTTAATGCATATTTTGGCTTCAAACCAAAAACCTCCTATTGGTTTTTATTAAATTTAAATTCTACAGCATTTATATAATTTAAATTATCAACTATTTAAATTTTGTTTTTATCTCTATTATAAAAAAGAAATTGAAAGGTAAATAGAGCAAAATTTATTCAAACAACTCCCTTAAGTTAAATTGATATTTACCTAACTTACCTCCATAGTTTCCAGCCGTAATCTTCTTAACTCCTGGAACTTTTGTAGCTGCTAAAATACCCTGTTTCATTGCCTCTTTAACTGCCTCTTCATCAACACCATCAATAACTATTTCATAGACGCCATTTACATCCTCTGGAACTTCTGAATCTTCAACAACTCCCTTCAATGTTGGGCACATCTTGTGGTTTGTTGTAGCAACCATAAATTTATATTTTGGATTGCTTGCTCCAACTTTACTACCAGAAGCAACGACTCCCCCTGGGAATGGGGTTATAACTCCCTCAACACTTGCAATAGCATTAACTGCTGCTT
>JBDOKN010000125.1:8427-19626 GCA_039833665.1 Methanocaldococcus sp. | reverse complement strand
GATATTAAATATTTTTGTCTATATAATCTTTTTTGCTCATTTTTAAAGTAAAATTAAGTTCTTTTCAGAAGTAATAAAATCTATTAAGGAAGTTTGAACTCTTTCATTAGAAAGTTTCATTAATACCTCATGAAAATATTTTAAAAAGAACTATAAGTGTGGGATTATGGACTTTTTTGAGAAGTATAAAAATTTAAAGAAAAAGTGTAAAGAAAAAAGAACAAAACCAAAAGTTATTGTGGTTGGGAGAAGTAATGTTGGTAAATCCACTTTTGTTAGGTTAATAACTGGTAGAAAAGATATTAGAGTAGGAAAAAGGCCTGGAGTTACTCTAAAAATTAATGAATACGATATGGGGGAGTATATATTGGTTGATATGCCAGGTTTTGGTTATATGGCTGGATTGCCAAAAAAAGTGCAGGAGAAGATTAAGGATGAGATTGTTCATTATATTGAAGAGCATGCTGATGAAATAGCTGCTGCTGTTCAAATTATAGATACAAAATCATTTTTTGAGATAGTCGAAAGATGGAAGGGGAGGGGGGAGATTCCAATTGACTTAGAGATGTTTGACTTTATAACTGATTTGAAAATAAGTCCAATTTTAGTGGCTAATAAGATGGATAAGATAAAGAAAGAGGAATGGGATGAAGTTTTAGATGGCATCTGTGAATATTTAAAATGCCAGCCACCGTGGCATCAGTGGAAGTTTATAGTTCCAGCTATATTAAAAGAAGGTAAAGGAATTGAAGAGATAAAGAAAAAGATTCTTGAGAGAGTTAGATTGTTTAAAAAATTAAGGGGCATTGAATAACAAAATTTAATTAAAAAAGAGGTAATTCGTTGCAATCCTCACCGTTCAGATTGCAACGTTTTTGCCTATGAAATTTTTGTTTATTAAAATAGCTACCCAATTATTTGAACTGTATCTCTATTTGAACATTATCTGGAATTCTTATTTTCATAATGTGTCTTAAAGCTCTCTCGTCTGCATCAATGTCAATTAATCTTTTGTGGATTTTCATCGTCCATCTATCAAATGTTGATGAACCTTCTCCATCTGGACTCTTTCTTGTAACAACTCTCAAGACCTTTGTTGGTAATGGTATAGGTCCTGAAATATCTACTCCTGTTTTTTCAGCAATCTCTTTTATTTGCCTACATATATCATCTAAAACTTTGTGGTCTGTACTTGATAACTTAATTCTTGCCCTTTGCATACTCTCCCCTCTCAAATGTTTTAAAATATTAAAAAAATATAAAATGGAATTTAAAAGTTAATTAAAAGGAGAATTTAGAGAATTTATTTGTTCTTAGCTTTAACATCGATTGCCATACCTGCAGCGATTGTCATACCCATATCTCTGATAGCGAATCTACCTAACTGTGGAATTTCTCTAACGTTTTCAATGACCATTGGTTTTGTTGGTTTGATTTTGACTATTGCAGCATCACCGGTCTTTAAGAACTGTGGATTCTCTTCAATAACTTGCCCTGTTCTTGGGTCTAACTTCTTCAACAACTCAATGAATGTACAGGCAACTTGTGCTGTGTGTGCGTGGAAGACTGGTGTGTAACCAACTGTAATTGCTGTTGGGTGCTGTAAGACAACAATTTGAGCTGTGAATTCTTCAGCAACTGTTGGTGGGTTGTCTGGGTGTCCACAAACGTCTCCTCTCTTAATGTCTTTCTTACTAACTCCTCTAACGTTAAATCCAATGTTGTCTCCTGGTTCTGCTTGTGGGATTTGTTCATGGTGCATCTCAATGGATTTAACTTCTCCGCTAACTCCTGCTGGTTCGAAGACAACCTTGTCTCCTGGTTTTAAGATACCTGTTTCAACTCTTCCAACTGGGACAGTTCCAACCCCTGTAATTGAATAGACATCTTGGATTGGAATTCTTAATGGTAAATTAACTGGTTTTTCTGGTGGTTGGAATTTGTCTAATGCTTCAACTAATGTTGGACCTTTATACCATGGCATGTTTTCTGATCTTTTAACGACGTTGTCTCCTTTCAATGAAGCTGTTGGGATGAAATCAATTTGGTCTGGGTTGTAACCTAAGACCTTTAATAACTGTTCTGATAACATTTTTTTCATTTTTTCGTATTCTTCTTGGCTGTAATTAACTGTATCCATCTTGTTGATTGCAACAGCGATTTGCTTAATACCTAATGTTCTTGCTAAGAACATGTGCTCTCTTGTTTGTGGCTGAATTCCTGTCTTAGCGTCGTTAACATCAACAACTAAGACAGCAGCGTCTGCCTGTGAAGCTCCTGTAATCATGTTTTTAATGAAATCTCTGTGTCCTGGACAGTCGACAATTGTAATCTCATATTTTGGAGTTTCGAATTTCTTGTGAGCTACATCAATTGTAACTCCTCTTTCTCTTTCTTCTTTCAAGTTGTCCATGACGTAAGCAAACTCGAATCCTGCTTTACCTCTCTCTTGAGCTTCTCTTTTTAACTTCTCCAATAACTGTGGGTCGATAGCTCCACTGTCGTATAATAATCTTCCAACTGTTGTTGACTTACCTGCATCGACGTGTCCAATGAATGCTACGTTTAATACTGGTTTTTGCTTTGCCATATTTCATCACCAATCTATTTATTTTTTATTTATTGTCAATAATTTTATTTTCTTTACCAAATGGTGTTAAGTTAAACTTAACATAATGTGAGAATTAATAGATTTGTGGTGATATAAGTATTAAATAGGAGGTATATATACCTTTTGGTTATGTAAAAATTTAACAAATTGACGTATCGTATTTTTGTATTATACAAAGTATTATAAATAATTATCTTATTCTAATTTTCCAACGCCTAATATCCTAATTTTTGCACTACCATCAATTAAACATAATTTATCCCCAACATCATAAGCTATTTCCTTTTGTAGAGAAAGTTTTATCTTGTTGTTATTTACTTCCTCAACACTGCAAGAGACACTCTGCAAACCAACAATTATTTGATAGTTCTCTCCCTCTTTTACAGTTTTTTGCATGAATGGATTCCAGTTAATGTTAAGTTCAATCTCTTTAGCTACTTTTAGTTCTCCATTTGATAGTATCATTCCTCTATCCAACTCATCTGTAGTTATTCCTTTCAAAGCTAATCCTACCCTATTCCCAGCTTTTGCCTCTTTAAAGTCATTATCATGGATTTGTATGCTTCTAACCATTGCTGTTTTATCTGTTGGATAAACCCTTAAATTATCATGAACTTTCACAGTTCCAGTTTCAACTTTTCCTAATATAACAGTTCCAACGCTCCTAACTGTAAAGTAGTGGTCTATTGGGATTTTAACAAAGCTGTTATAATCCCTATCTACATTTAAATTAACCATTTTTTCCCTAATGTTTATAAAATCCCTCTCTAAGATTTCAAAATCTTTCATCGATGTTTGAGATATGATATTTTTTAGCATGTCTAAATCAACATACTCACTAACAACAAAAGCTCCATTGTTTATTCCAAACATGTCCAAAGCTAAAAGTGTCTCTCCCAACTCTCCTGTAATTTCGTTAATAAAAACTAAGGCGTAATCCATCATGTTTATTGTATAGATTAAAGGGTTTATTCTATCTGGGTATCTTGTTGGTTCAACATAGCAAACTGCCTTATCCCCCTGCTTGTAATTATATAGAGTTATGTCTGTTGATGTTCCTTTTTTTCCCAACTCTTTTCCAACTCCTTCAACATGCCCAAATAATCCTACTGTTAAACCTTCCATTTAACTCACCTTAAAAATATCTTTATTTTGGATATCATTCTTTCTAAATGATAAAAATATTTAAAACTTGTTTCATATTAGAATCATTAAAATTAAAAAAATTATTAAAAAAATTAAGTTTTGGTGTTAAGTCATAGGAGGTGATGATAATGAAATTTATTGAAAAATACTTTGAATTTGAAAAATATAATACTAATATAAAAGTAGAGACACTTGCAGGAATAACAACGTTCATGACGATGGCATATATAATTTTTGTCAATCCACAGATTTTAAGCACTGCTGGGATGGATTTTGGAGCGGTTATGGTTGCTACTTGTATTGCCTCAGCAATTGCTACATTAATTATGGGTTTATACGCTAAATATCCATTTGCCTTAGCCCCTGGAATGGGATTGAATGCTTATTTCACCTATGGAGTTTGTTTAGGTATGGGTATTGATTGGAGAGTTGCATTAGGTGCTGTTTTCATTTCTGGGATTTTATTTATAGTATTGACATTAACAAAAATAAGGACGTGGATTTTCAACGTCATTCCTAACGCTATAAAATATGGAACTGCTGTTGGTATTGGTTTGTTTATTGCGTTTATTGGGTTAAAGAGTGCTGGTATCATAGTTAGTAGCAAAGCTACATTAGTTACATTAGGAAATATTATGGAACCTTCCACACTATTGGCATTGTTTGGAATATTTTTAACCTCTATTTTAGTTAGTAGAAATGTTATTGGAGCCATATTGATTGGAATTATAGTAACTTCCCTTATAGGGATGATTTTAGGAATTTCCCCATTCCCAGAAGGAATATTTTCAATGCCTCCTTCAATTGCTCCAACATTCTTAAAGCTTGATATAATTGGGGCTCTAAACTTAGGTTTATTAACTATAGTTTTAGCATTCTTCTTTGTTGATATGTTTGACACTTTGGGAACTTTAAGTGCTTTAGCTTCTCAAGCTGGCTATTTAGATAAGGATGGAAAACTTCCAAGGGTTGAAAAGGCATTAATGGCTGATGCTACTGGAACTGTCGTTGGTTCTTTATTTGGAACTTCAACTGTAACAACCTATATAGAGTCAGCAAGTGGTATTGCACTTGGAGGAAGAACTGGCTTTGTTTCAGTAGTTGTGGCGATATTGTTTTTATTATCTTTATTCTTTTATCCAGTGGTTAAGGCAATTCCTCCTTATGCTACGGCTTCAGCATTGGTTATTGTAGGGGCTTTAATGATGAAATCAATAAAGAATATTGACTTTGATGACTATACAGAGGCAATTCCAGCGTTTATAACTCTACTAACTATTCCTTTAACATTTAGTATAGCTACAGGGCTTGCGTTAGGATTTATAACATATCCAATCTTGAAGGTATTCACTGGAAGATGGAAGGAAGTGCACTGGCTTGTTTATGTTTTAGCTGCAATATTCGCTTTAAGATTTATCTACCTTTCAGGGTAAAGTATTTAAATAACTTTTAATTATTTATTTTTTTCAAATTATCAATTTATGGGCTGAGAGTATGAAAATAGCTGTTTCAATGGATGTTGATAAAATTAGCGATAGTTTTGAAGATTGTAAGTATTTTTTAATCCTTAGGATAGATGATAACGAAATTAAGAGCACAAAAGTTATATTCAATGATGAAAACGGGCAAAAATCCATTATAAAAGAAAAAGTTAATGCAATCATATGCAAAAGTATAAACGAGGAGAATTACAAAAAGTTTAGTAAAAAAATAGACATCTATCACGCTGAAGGAGATGATGTTGATAAAAACATCTCTTTATTTATAGAAGGGAAATTAAATAAAATAACCTATCCATAATTTCTCTTAAAATATTACCGTAAAATTTATATACTAAATCATTATATTTTTCATATGCCTGTTTTGTGCAGGGGTAGCCAAGCCAGGACTACGGCGCTGGACTTGAGATCCAGTGGGGCTTTGCCCCGCCTGGGTTCAAATCCCAGCCCCTGCGCCAATGATTTAAAATTCCATTTCTATTTTTATTTTGTTTTTAATTATTAAAATTGAATAATTTAAATATATAGATTAATATTTGGGTGGTGACATGACTTTTGATGAGTTCGAAAGTTTAAAAAATTATCCTCCTAAGGAATCAATAGAAGAAGAAAAGAGAGTTTTTAATCCAAAAAACATTGAAGTGGGAAATAACTTTATAAAAATAGAAAATATAAAAATTATATTTCCAAAGGATATTGAAAAAGGAGAGGAAGAGTATTTATTGATGAACGTAATCCTATATTCTCTTGAAGGAATCTACAACCTTATAGAGAATGAAGTATATAAAAAAGAAATTAAAAAGATATGGGAGAAGATTAATGAAATAAGAAATTACTACAACCCTGAATTTTTATAAAATATTTTTATAAATTTTTAATTTTAAAATAATAATTTTTTATGGTAGCCACGTGCTTTCATCCTTAATTTTTTCAGGTAAATATGTATTAACAACATACTTTAAACCGTACTTAGCTAAAGATTGCTGCTCTGCCCTGACTCCCATATCGAGCATCTGTTTTAAAGCTTTCTGCCATTCTGGAAAACTTCTTACAAAGTCATCATTCTTTAAACCATCTTTTATTCTTTTAATATCCTGCTCCTTTAATGGATGGGTTGGTAAATCGTAATCAACAATATCCTGTGGAGTAACTCCAATCAACCTCGCTGCAGGAATTGATAATTTATCAGCTAAATGGATAGCTTTACCACTTCCAACTTTTAGAGTTCTATAAATGTTTAAATACCCATAAGGGTCTCCGTCGGTAAATACCAAAACAGGCAAATCGTGTTCTTCATGAAGCCTTTTTATAAACCTTCTCGTAGCTCTCGCTGGAACTCCTTTTAATGACACCAATATACAGTTATGCTTATCCCAAAATCTCTCTGCATTTAACCTTGCAAACATACCTGATGTCTCTATTGCCAATATAAAATCAGCATCTGTCTCAAGGTTTAATTTTGTTACATCATTTGGAATGTTATAAGCCCCAGTTCCCAACTTTGAGCAATCAACAACAAGCTCTCCTTCTGGTGTTTCTTCAATAATTTTTAACGGCCCTACTACTGAAGAACCATCTTCCTCAGGGATAAATCCCAAATGCTCTCTCAAAACTCCTAAAGCTGCTTCTAAATCTTCAATAACGTTGTTTGATGCTTGCTGGTCGTCAAATCTTGCTTCTCCCCAGTTTTTTGAAACATAATAAGCTTCCCTTAATGTTGAAAAATCGTTTGTCTCCAATAACTGCTTAGCAAACTCCAACATCTTAGTAGTTTGTGCAAAAATCTTCGCCTGATTTACAGTTAATGTTCTTACTTTTTCTTTACCTACCAATGTAAATGAACCCTTTTTTTTATCAAATACAGCATTAGATAAGCTTCTAATCGGCATTGTTATTTTTGGTCTTTTCCCTTTCATTAAATCCTCATACATCTTTTTAGCCAATTCAATAATTTTTTGCTTTGCAATCTCCCTTGGTTTTTTTGAGATAGCAGGAAGTTTAACCATAATACTCACCAAGTATTTTTTAATGCCCAATGATTCCAACCTAAATCATTTTTATTATAAAAAGTCGTAACCAATAGATTTTTATACCTAATTTTAAAATTGAATAATAATAATATGCAACCCCCATGATAGCTTATGGTAACCATGTAGGGAAATACTATATAAAATATTCATATATAATTATTTAGGTTAGATAAGCATTAGCGTAAAGTCCACCGGGTTATTACGTTCAAATTCCAAATAAATATTATGGAGGTCATAACGTGAAATTTCTAAAAAACGTTTTAGAGGAAGGGAGTAAATTAGAGGAGTTCAATGAATTAGAATTATCCCCGGAAGATAAGGAGTTATTGGAATATTTGCAACAAACTAAAGCAAAAATTACAGTAGTTGGTTGTGGTGGAGCTGGAAATAACACCATCACAAGGTTAAAGATGGAGGGCATAGAAGGAGCTAAAACCGTTGCCATTAATACAGATGCCCAGCAATTAATTAGAACAAAAGCTGATAAAAAAATATTAATTGGTAAAAAATTAACGAGAGGTCTCGGGGCTGGAGGTAATCCAAAAATTGGGGAAGAGGCAGCAAAAGAAAGTGCTGAAGAGATTAAAGCAGCAATACAAGATTCAGACATGGTATTTATCACCTGTGGTTTAGGTGGAGGGACAGGGACTGGTTCAGCCCCTGTTGTGGCTGAGATAGCTAAAAAGATAGGGGCTTTAACCGTTGCTGTAGTTACACTACCTTTTGTAATGGAAGGGAAAGTTAGAATGAAAAATGCTATGGAAGGTTTAGAGAGATTAAAACAAAATACTGACACATTGGTTGTTATTCCAAATGAAAAATTGTTTGATATAGTTCCAAACATGCCATTAAAATTGGCATTTAAGGTAGCTGATGAGGTTTTGATTAATGCTGTTAAAGGATTGGTAGAATTAATTACTAAAGATGGATTGATTAACGTTGATTTTGCTGATGTTAAAGCTGTAATGAGTAATGGCGGATTAGCGATGATTGGTATTGGAGAGAGTGATAGTGAGAAGAGGGCTAAAGAAGCTGTTAATATGGCATTAAACTCTCCATTATTGGATGTTGATATAGATGGAGCTACTGGAGCTTTAATACATGTTATGGGTCCTGAGGATTTAACTTTAGAAGAAGCAAGGGAGGTTGTTTCTACGGTATCTTCAAGATTAGACCCTAACGCTACAATCATATGGGGGGCTACAATAGATGAGAACTTAGAAAATACTGTAAGAGTTTTATTGGTTATTACAGGAGTTCAGTCAAGGATTGAATTCACCGAGACAGGATTAAAAAGGAAAAAATTAGAACTTACAGGAATTCCAAGAATCTAAGGGGATAATATGGACATAGATTTTAATCAAAAGATAGAACAACTTAAAGAATTTATTGAAGAATGTAGAAGAGTTTGGTTGGTCTTAAAAAAACCAACAAAAGAGGAATATTTAGCTGTTGCTAAAGTTACAGGTTTGGGAATCTCTTTATTGGGAATTATTGGCTACATAATCCACGTTCCAGCAACATACATTAAGGGAATATTAAAACCTCCAGCAACCCCAAGAGTATAAAAATCATATAATAAGGTAAAAGTATATATAATATACAACTTCTATATCTAACAAAAATATATCTTTTTTATATTATTCGTATTCCACTAATCTCCATTATTTTTTATAATTTTTATAATTTTATTTAGGTGAGATTATGATTTTTGCAGTTAGAACTATGGTTGGACAGGAAAAAAATATAGCTGGATTGATGGCAAGTAGGGCTGAAAAAGAGCAGTTAGATGTTTATTCAATATTGGCTTCAGAGTCATTAAAGGGTTATGTTTTGGTTGAGGCAGAGACAAAAGGAGATGTTGAGGAATTAATAAAAGGAATGCCAAGGGTTAGGGGAATAGTTCCAGGAACAATATCTATTGAAGAGATAGAACCATTATTAACTCCAAGAAAAATTATTGAAAATATTGAGAAGGGAGATGTTGTTGAAATCATTGCTGGACCGTTTAAAGGAGAGAGAGCAAAGGTTATTAGGGTTGATAAGAATAAGGAAGAGGTTACATTAGAACTTGAGAATGCAGCTGTCCCTATACCAATAACCTTACCTGTTGAAGGTGTTAAAATAGTTTCAAAGCATAAAGATTAAAATTTTATATGAGGCATAACTTTATATACCAAATATATTAATTTTATCTACACATCATTTCTTTTAATGAAACACCCTAAATATTTTGAGGTGAATATTTATGGCTAAGGAGGTTGTTGAGGTATTAGTTACCGGAGGTAGAGCAACAGCAGGACCACCATTAGGACCTGCAATTGGACCCTTAGGAGTTAATGTCATGCAGGTTGTTAAGGAGATTAATGAAAAGACAAAGGACTATGAGGGAATGCAAGTTCCAGTTAAAGTTATAGTTGATACTGAAACAAGAAAGTTTGAGATTGAAGTTGGAATTCCTCCAACAACTGCTTTAATTAAAAAAGAGTTAGGAATTGAAACAGCCGCTCATGAACCAAGGCATGAAGTTGTTGGAAATTTAACATTGGAGCAAGTTATTAAAATAGCTAAGATGAAAAAAGATGCTATGCTCTCATATACATTAAAGAATGCTGTAAAAGAGGTCTTAGGAACATGTGGTTCAATGGGAGTGACAGTTGAAGGAAAAGACCCTAAAGAAGTTCAGAAAGAGATTGATGCTGGCGTCTATGATGAATACTTTAAAGAAGAATAGATTAATTTTTTATTTTTTTCTTTTCAGGTTTTTAATATTTATTTTTTTATTTTAATATATTTTTCAAATATATTTTTTAGTTTGGATGTATCAATTTTTGTTAAGTATCCGCAGATTATTCCAACAACAATTCCAGCAAGGACATCAAAAGGATAATGAACTCCTACATAAACTCTACTATAAGCAACAAAAATTGCCCAAATTAAAAATAATACTCCAAGTTTTTTTGAGTAAAATAATAGGGATGTTGCTAATGTAAATGCTAAGGTTGTATGCCCACTTGGAAAACTTGGCTCATTTCCTTCGTTGCATAACAAATGCACATTATCTAAAATTAAATAAGGTCTTGGCTCATTTATCAAATATTTTAATGAAAATGTAATTATAAAAGCTAAAAATAAAATAGAAATTAATTTTACCCCAAATCTTCTATTTTTTATAAGGGTAATTATAGATGCAATAATAACTAAGAGATATGTGGTTTTTGAAATTATTAACATAATTGTATCAAGTAAGGGATGAGAATGAGAGTTTATCAAATAGAAAAGCTGTATGTTAAATTCATTCAATTTATTTATATTTCCCAAAATATCTCCAAAATACGCAACTGCCAGAAATCTTGGTAATCTTCCAACAATTGTTCCAATTGTAAATAATAATTTATGCATTTCAAAAATCCCTGATAACCATGCAATAACTTTATATGGCAAGGGGGAGAAACCTGCTATTACAACCCCATAAACTCCATATTTGTTAAAAAATTCCTCCCCTTTATGTAAATACTTTTCTCCAAAAAGTTTTATAAATATTGGATGTCCCAATCTATCCCCCAAAAAATAGCCAAGCAATCCCCCCAAAGTTGAGCCAATAGTAGCAACTATTGCCGATACAATAGGGTCTAAGCCAAAAAAAGAAGCTCCAATTATAAAAATATCTGGAGGGATTGGTTGTATAAATGCCTCTGTAAATGAAATTATAAATATACCAATGTAGCCATAATTCATTACAAGATGTTCTGCTATTGCATGTAACTCCACATCAACCACCAAGAGATTTATCTAAAAGATAAAAGATATTAGATAATTAATGTTATCTATTTAAATATTTTATGAGGGATAGTATGAGGATTGAATTAGAACTACAAACAGATAACTTTACGGTAATTCCTTACAACCATCA
>JBDOKN010000125.1:0-8327 GCA_039833665.1 Methanocaldococcus sp. | reverse complement strand
ATTTATCTAAAAGATAAAAGATATTAGATAATTAATGTTATCTATTTAAATATTTTATGAGGGATAGTATGAGGATTGAATTAGAACTACAAACAGATAACTTTACGGTAATTCCTTACAACCATCAATATTATTTGGCATCAGCCATATACGATAAAATTCATTCGGCAAATCCTATCTATGCTAAGAGATTACATAATTATCAAAAGTTTAAGTTCTTTACATTCTCTTTATTGCAGATAAAAAAAAGGGTTATTAGAAAGGAGGGGATTGAGACAATAGATGGGAAGGCATATCTCTACATCTCTTCCCCAAAAACTGATTTCATTGAGAATTTTGTTGCTGGACTTTTAGAAGATGGAAAATTGAGAGTTGGAAATGTTGAATTCTTTGTAAGGAAGGCAAAGATTTTACCAATTCCAAAGAAATTTAATATATTAAAAACAATCTCTCCAATATATTTAAAGACGATGATAGAAACTGAAAATGGATTAAAAACTTATGATTTATTGCCAAATAATTCTAAGTTTTATGAAAACCTAAAAAATAACTTAAAAAAGAAATATGAGGCATTCTATAATGAGAAGTGCGATATGAACTTTGAGTTTGAAATTTTGAAATTTAAACCTAAAAGAATGCAGATAAAAAATATCTACTGCAGATGTTCTGAAATGGTGTTTAAGGTTTGGGGTGATTATGATTTAATAAAATTTGGTTATGAGTGCGGCTTTGGAGAGAAAAACAGCATGGGTTTTGGAATGGTTGTGAATATTGAATAAATTTTTTATTTTTTAGTTTTTACATTACTTTACTTTTTTAAATTAAAATTTTATCGACAAACTTATATATATGTTTAACCATAGATTAAATTTTAAAGTAGTTACTCAAAAAATATTTATCAATATTGGTGGGGATATGCAGGTTATAACACTCGATAATTTCATAAATCAAAGTAATGTAGAAAATAAAAGCTACAAAAAATCTAAAAGTTTCATATTTAAAGTTCCAATTTACCATGATGTATGGATGGACAATGCATTGGAAAACTTTTATCGGATTCTAAAAAAGATAGATAATGAAGATTTTAACCTCGTATTAAGTGATGATAAGGTAATCTTTGAATTTGATAATTTTGAAGAGTTTAAAAATGCATTAGTTCAGCAGATAAAGTATAAATATAAAAATATGATTGTAATAGGGGAAGATAAAAAGACAGGAGTTCCAAAAGAGATTAAGAAGGACTTTATTTTACTTCAGGAAGGTAAAAAAGAAGAGGGAACTGTAAAATTAAAAGAGGAAATATTTGATTGGAACAAACTTCCCAAAATACTGGATGAACTAAAAGAAGGTAAAAGGGGAAATAAAATCTGTATAATGTGTGGAGGTAAATTTAAGAAAAGTTATACATTAAAACAGGCAATTTATCCATTTGTAACAAAAAACAAAAGCTTAAGTGGAATTAGAACAATCAAATCACTTCCAGAATATCATAAAAATCTATGTTTAATGTGTTATTTGTTGGGGGTTCTGGAATGGACTGACGAAGGGGCAATATACTACACATCACCAAAAGAAAATAAAACATTCTTATTTCTTCCAATATTTGAAGGTTTAACTAAGCTTAACAAGTTTAAAGAAGAAACATTACATGCAGGGATTTTAAAAATTTCAGAAAGATATTCAAACTTACTTAAAAAACCCAATTCTGACGATATTGAAGAAATTTTTGGAGAATACACAACCTTATTAGCATTTTATGAGAAATTCATTTTTAATGTAAAGGTAAGTGAAGTATTATGTAATAATTGGGGAGTATTACACATTCCACTGGGTAAAGTTAAAAACGTCAAATTTGAGACGATAAATGTTGATAAAGGAATCTTAGAGGTGATAAGTAAGTTAATAGAAAATGGATATCTGATATACACTGATATGATAAAGGGAATATACTTCAAAAAGAAAACCAACAAGGGGTTTGTTACTAATTGGGATATAACTAATGAAATTAAAGAGAATTTAGCAAAATCTATATTAATAGATGATTTTAGAACTTTCTCAAAGCAGTTAATGCCAAGAAAAGGAGGTTTTGTCATATTGTCATCAGATGCATACGAAATCTTAGATGAGCTCATCTATCTATGGAGGTTGGTAAATATGGGAATTCCTAAGGAGAAATTGGATACAATAAAAAGTGTTGGTAATATTATTGCAAAAATATCTCTTGGAAATTCCTCTTTATTATATAAACTTGATAAAGTTAGGACTATTGAGGAGTTTTGGAATGTTTTAAGAGAAATATCAAGAAAAATGGCAGGAATGGAAAAGGAAGAGCTTAGGGAAATAAAACCAACTGCGATAGATGAACTTGTAGTTATGGTCAAAGAACATGAAAAAATCTGGAAGGAGATTAGGGATTTGTTAGTTATCTACTCATCCATGTATCTTGCAATCAAAAAATTGAAAAAGGGAGGGGATTAGATGAAAGGCATAGAGATAGTTTGGTTATCAAAAACTGATTTAACAAACCTAAACTCTGGTGAAGGGGAGAGTAATTTTATTGATGTTAAGAAATTTAAGAAAAATGGAATTGAATATCCTTATGTTTCAGGGCAGGCAATGAGATACTACATAAAAGAAGCAATTAGAAGAAATTTAGATGAAAATGAATTTATGTGTGTCCCAGATGACAAAGGAGAAACTTGTGGAAATATAGAAAACTGTATAGGATGCGACCTCTTTGGATTCATGAAGCCAGAGAAAGATGTTGGAGCAAGAACAAGAGTTTCACCAGTTAAAGTATCTCCAGCAATAGGTTTATTGCCGTTTGATGAAAACTCAACAGTTGATTTCCTAACAAGAAGATATAGAGGAGGAGAAAAATCAGAGGGAGACATAGTGAATGTTGAGATTGGAGTAAATATCTATAAAGTAGGGATTGCCATTGATGTTAAAAGGATTGGAGGAGAGGAAAAGATTGAAAATGGAACTGTTAAAATTGATTACTGCGTAAATGATGAAGAACGTAAAAATAGGATTTCAAAGGTTATCGAATCTTTAAGATACTTGTCAGATTACTCAAAGCAGGCAAGATTATTAACTGATTTCACACCAGACTTTATAATAATTGCGTTCCAAGACAAATATTCCCACAGACTGCAAAAGGCAATAGATTTGAAAGATAATGTAATAAATGTTGAGTTGTTAAAGACAATTCTTAATGATGTTTCAGAATATTCACCAAAAATATTTGTTGGGCTTATTCCAAACTTCTTTGAGAATGAGGAGGAAGCTAAAAAGATATTTGAGGAAATGAAGATAGAAGTTAAAGCTCCTCATGAGGCAATAAAAGATGCATTGAGTTATTTAGAAGAAATTAACTTATAAATCGGTGTTTCTATGTGGGGGTTGAAGTTTAGATGTGAGGGCATATACTTTGTAAGTTTTAGAAAGCCAGTTACAACCTCTTTATCTTTGACTTATAAACTACCTCCTTTCACGGCAATTAGGGGGATGATAGCTAACGCCTTAGGATTGCCAAGGGATTCATTTGAGATTCAAAATTGGTTTAAGATTGGGATGAGAGTTGAGGGCAAAATAGAGATTGGTAGAGAAATGGCTAAATTCTTAAAGATGATTTCAAGAAAATCATGTTATAGATGTGAGAGTTGTGGATTTGAGAAAATAGCTGATTCAAAGCCAAAAAAATGTCCAAACTGTGGAAAAGAGAATATTGTAAAAGTGGAGAAGGTTATCTATGAGAGAACATTTCCTTCCTCACCGATGCATAGGGAATTTCTAATAATGCCAAAGTATTGGATTTATCTTGTTGGAGAAGAGAAGAAAATTAAAAAGATTTATGATGCCTTAAAAAATCCAGAGAGGCCGTTATATCTTGGAACTTCTGATGATTTAGTAGATATTGAGGTATTTGAGCCAGTTGAAGTGAAAGAAGTTGAAAAAAATGAGATAAATAGCATCTTAGATGGAATTCATGAAAACTGCATACTTGAAAAACTACCATACAAGTTTATTCCAGTAAAAGACAAGAAAGGTAAATTAAAAGAGGTCTATTCTGAATACAAACTCGTCTCTATTCCAAGAAAGTTTCCATATTCAACAGAAAAACCTTTAAAAGTTTGGGACTTTGGAGACGAGTTTATTAGGGTGTTTTGATGATTCTTGCCAAAAGAGAAGGAAAAGCATTTCAAACATTGAAGGGACATACTTACGATGCATTAAAAATCTATAAAGAATATTTGGAGAGAAATTTTGATATAGTTGATGATTTCTGCAATAGATGGAAAATTCCCACTGAAAAATTTATAAAAAATACTTTTTTCACCATTTATTTGCATGACATTGGAAAAATAACAGAAGAATTTCAAAATAATATAATAAAAGGCAAAAGGAGTAATAAACATCCACATCCACTTTATGCTCTTCCAATTATAAAAAATATTGAGTTTGATTATTTGCTCGATGTTCCAATTGAAGCTTTTGCTATTTTATCCCATCATACACAACTTTATGATAACTTATATGCTGATTATCAACAATATAAAAAAGGGACTTTTTTAATAGAAGAAATCAAAGAATTTATAAAAAATTTCAAAGAAGCTTATGATTCTCTTGGATTTTCAAAATTTTTTGAATTTGAGGAGTTGAAGATAAATGAGATTCCAAAAGATGCAAAACCTTTAGAACTACACAAATTGAGGATAAAATATTGGAAAAATACAAAAAAATATATTGAATCACTAAGTTTTGATAAAAAAATAAAAATAAAGTCAATATTTTCGTTTATGTTTGCTATTCTTCAATTGTGTGATGATTTTGCAAGTTTAAACTTCAGTGAATATGCAAAAGATAAAGAAGGAACTTTTGAAGATGTTTTAGAAAATCCAGAGATTTATGCTCCTACTTTAAATATTGAAAATCCGACATCATTTATATTGAAAGATTGTAAGCCGTATAAATTCCAAAAAGAACTTTATAACTCAAAAAATAAGTTTGTGATGTTGTTTGCTCCTTGTGGGAGAGGAAAAACTGAAGGAGCATTACTTTGGGCATTGAACGCGTTAAAAAACTTCAAAAGAAACAAAATCATCTTAGCAATGCCTACGCAAGTAACAAGCAATGCAATGTATGATAGGTTGATAAAAATTTTTGGAGAGGAAAATGTTGGTTTATTTCATGGAAAGAGCTTTATAAAATTAAAAGATTCAAAAGAAATAGAAGATGAGGAAGATTTAGAGGAGATTAGAGATGAAAACTTTAAAGGGAATATATTCTTTAAACCAATAACGATAACAACCATTGACCATGTTATATACTCTTTTGTTCATGGATTTTCTCAGGCAGATTTTGCTTTGGGAAATATACAGAGTTCAGTTATAATCTTTGATGAAGTCCATTACTATGAGAAATACACATTAGAGCATTTACTAACACTTTTTGACATTTTGAAGAGAATGGATATTCCTCATATACTTATGAGCGGAACGCTGCCAAGCTTTTTAATTAACAGCCTTGAAGGTTATGAGCTTATAGTTGATGAAGAGGGATTAGATTACAAACCTTTTAAACTTGAATATTCAGAAAACCACTTAATTTGGAAAGAAGATGGTAAATGGAAGGTTAATGAAGACATAATTGATGAAATAATAGAAAATTATAAAAAAGGCCTTTCTCAGGCGATTATATTAAATACCGTTGAAAGAGCAAAGGAATTTTATAAGGCAATAAGAGATAAAGTCCCAGCAATACTTTATCATTCTCAATTTGCCTATAAAGATAGGGTTAAAAAGGAGGATGAGATTTTTAATTTGGAAGAGATGAGAAAAAGTCTAAATGAACCTTATGTTATTGTTGCCACTCAAGTGATTGAAATCTCTCTCGATATGTCAGTTGATGTTATGTATTCTGAGTTATCTCCACCAGATGCACTTGGACAGAGGGCTGGAAGATTGCACAGAAAAGGAAGGACTTGGAAAGAGAATGGAAAAGAATATAAACTAAAAATATTCTTGCCGTATAAATACTTACCATATAGCAAAGAATTGATTAAAAAAACAACTAATTATATAAACTTTTATGAAAAACCTCTGAATTATAGAGATATCAAGGATTTCGTTGATAATGTTTATAAAGATTATAATTTGAGCATTCCAAGTGATTTGAAGATATTTTTTGATGAGGCAATATTATTTGGAAGGCATTGGACAGATATATCAACAATAGATGAAGAAGGAAGATTCTTTAAAGTTAGAGACGATAAATTTATGAAGATTGAAGTAGTTCCTCAAGTTTATTTTGATGAATTAGGAGAAGATGCTCTGAAAGCAGAGTATATGGCAAAAATCCCAGCATATTTAATTTTAAATGAAATAAAAAATGAGGAAGGGTTGATACACTTCCACACTTATGAAAAAAGAGTTGGTAGAAAAACCAGAAGATATTTAATTTGTTCATTTAAATATACTTATGAAATGGGATTTGATTATAATGAGGAAGAGGAGTTTGAAGACATCTTATAGGTGGAATTATGGAAGAATATTTGGAAGAAGAGCTTATAATTAGAGGCATTGAGATAAACTACCTCTATGTATGCAAGACAAAGCTTTGGTATTTTGTAAGAGGTATAACTATGGAGCAAGAGAGTGATTTTGTTGATTTAGGAAAATTTTTACATGAAAAAAGTTACTTTGGAGAAGAGAAGGAAGTGCAAATAGGCAGTATAAAGATTGATTTTATCAAAAAGCATGAAGTTATTGAGATTCATGAGATAAAGAAGGGCAAAACGATGGAGAAAGCTCATATTATGCAGGCATTGTATTACATCTACTACTTAAACAGTTTAGGAATAAAAGCTAAAGCAATCCTTCATTATCCAAAACTTAAAGAGATTAAAGAGATTGAGCTAAAAGAAAGTGATAAAGAGGAGATAAAGAAATCAATAAAAGAAATTGAATATATAAAATCACTAAAAGAACCTCCAGAACCTATTTATCAGAAAATTTGTAAGAATTGTTCATATTATGAACTGTGTTTTATTTAGAAATTATGTCACTTCGAACATAAATCAAATGAAGCTAAGAGACATTGCTTCTGCAAAGAAGCAATGCATCCTGGATATCCCAATAGGGCGAAGCCCTATGGTATCAGAAAATCTGTAAAAATTGTGCTTACTATGAGTTATGTTTTATTTAAGGTGAAATTATGAGGAAAAAGTCACTAACTCTACTATCAGATGGCTACTTATTTAGAAGGGAAAATACTATCTACTTTGAGAATGCAAGAGGTAAAAAGCCCTTAGCTATTGAGGGAATCTATGACATCTACATCTATGGGAAGGTTAGCATCAGCTCCCAAGCTCTCCATTATTTAGCTCAGAAAGGCATTGCTGTTCATTTTTTTAATCACTATGGGTATTATGATGGAAGTTTTTATCCAAGAGAATCTTTACACTCTGGATATTTAGTAGTTAATCAAGTTGAGCATTACTTAGATAAGGATAAGAGATTGGAGTTGGCAAAACTATTTGTTATAGGAGGAATAAAAAATATGGAGTGGAATTTATCAAAATTCAAAAATAAGACAAAGTTCGACAGCTACATTGAAGAATTGGATAACTGCAACAAGATAACAGAGGTTATGAATGTAGAGGGAAGGGTTAGGACTGAATATTATAGATTATGGGATGACACACTACCAGATGACTTTAAAATTGTTAAAAGAACAAGAAGACCTCCAAAGAATGAGATGAACGCTTTAATAAGCTTTTTAAACTCTCGTTTATATCCAGCTATAATTACTGAGCTTTATAATACCCAACTAACTCCAACTGTCAGTTATTTGCATGAACCTCATGAGAGGAGGTTTTCCTTAGCCTTAGATTTGAGTGAGATATTTAAACCAATGATTGCTGATAGATTGGCTAACAGATTGGTTAAACAGGGCATTATCCAGAAAAAGCATTTTAGAGATGATTTAAATGGAGTTTTATTAAATAAGAATGGAATGAAAGTAGTTTTAGAATACTTCAACAAGGAGATGGATAAAACCGTTCATCATCCAAAACTAAAAAAGAATGTCTCAAAGAGGAGATTGATAAGGTTAGAAGCTTATAAATTGGTTAAGCATTTAGTTGGACAGAAGAAATATGAGCCGTTAGTAGCATGGTTTTAACGAAACAACTAAGTAAGATGTTTCATTATAGTCAATAATTTAATACTAAAACAATTAAATATCATCTATTTTTGGAATATAGTTTGATTTTATTATCCCTTTTATTTTAAAGGCAGTTTATGTTTGATATTTCTAATTTT
>JBDOKN010000124.1:0-3293 GCA_039833665.1 Methanocaldococcus sp. | reverse complement strand
TTATCGGCATTTAAAATTTCCTTTGTGCTCATCAACGCCTTTCCTACTCCAATTGCTTCTCCTTTCAATGTCTCAACTAAAACCGTCTCCCCTTTACCAATGCCTTTACTCAACTTAGCTATCCCCCTAACATAAACATCTGCTCCATGGCAAATAGCATCAACAGCACTATCTTTAACAACAACTTTCTTTAAATGCCTCAACCCATACTCCATTGGTTTTATAACTCTCCTTAGCTCTTCCTCATCTCCATCCTCTTTCCAAAATATATAGGCGTCAAGCAAATCTTGTAAATAAACGGCATCCTTCTCTTCAAAGCATCCACTTTTAACTCTTCTTAGCTCTTGCATGTGGGCAGATGTTCCTAACGCCTCCCCAATATCCTCACACAGCTTTCTTATATAAGTCCCAGATTGACATTTAACCCTAAACAAAACATCTTTACCATCTTTATCTAACAGCTCTAATTCATGAATCTTCCTAATTCTTAATCTTCTCTTAACAGCCGCTTTTAATGGTGGTCTTTGATAAATCCTTCCAGTGAATTCTTTAAAAACTCTCAATACATCTTCTTCAGACGCATCTCTATGTAGATGCATTAAGCAGATATACTCCTTAGGTGGGATGTGCCACATTGATATTGTTTTTGTAGCCCTCTCCAAAGCAACTGGCAAAACTCCAGTAACCTTTGGGTCTAATGTCCCACCATGCCCAGCTTTATCTAAATTTAAAATCTTTTTAACCCATGTTGAGACCTCATGAGATGTTGGACCTCTTGGTTTATCAACTACAACAACACCATACTTTATTAAATCCTCTATCTTTCTTTCATAAGGATTACAACCATAATCCCAATTTGTTTCAACATCTTCCTTAACTATAAGATTATTTTTGTTATTTATCTTTTTTTTCTGTGTTTTTTCCAACAAAATCACCTTTTTCATAATCTTTAATCATCTTAAATAACCTTCCAAAAGCACAAAAAATACCCAATAACAAAAATACAACTACCCATATATTATCATTTGTATATTCAGCTATAATATAACCAACAAAAATACCTAACACAATCATTATAAAAAATTCAAATGCGATATCTTTAAGATACATAACAAACCCATTTATAACCTCATTGCATAAAAATTATTTCCATAGGGCTATAAATCCTTTCACTATAAATGGGGATACTATGGACAAAGAATTGCTACACAAAAAAATTAAAAATGACATTGAAGAGTTAATAAATAATAACCCATCAGAGAGGGCTTTAGGTAACTTAATCCCTCTCTCCATCTTCCAAGCAGTAAGAATTGGTGTTTTAACTGCTGGATGTGGCATTGAAGCAATAATTTACAATATTGGAAAAGATATTGGTAGAGAAGTAATTTCAAGATACGTCAATAGAGATAATTTACTTGAAAGCTTTGCAGATATATTAAAGAAGGCAAAAATTGGAATTTTAGAAGTAAAAAAAGTTGAAGAAAATGAAATGGTTTTAGTTTTAAAAGATTGTATATCTTGCCATAATGTTCCAAATGTTGGCACAACCTTATGCCACTTTGAAGCTGGACTTATAGCTGGGACATTAGAAAAAAAGCTAAGAAGAAAAGTCAATGCTGTTGAAACAAAATGTTGTGGAAAGGGTGATGAATATTGTGAATTTTTGGTAAAAATTGAAGATAAATTGTATTGGTGATTGAATGCTTGACAGGATTGACTTAAAGATTTTAAGAATTTTAAATGAAAATGCCAGAAAATCATTTAGAGAAATTGGGAGAGAATTGGGTATTAGTGAGGGGACTGTAAGAAATAGGGTAAAAAAATTAACTGAAAAAGGAATTATAACTGGTTTTCATGCATCTATAAATCCAAAAAATTTGGGATTTGAAGTTATTGCCATTTTAGGTTTATATATTAAACCTTCTAAGGTTGAAGAAACTCTCAATAAATTAAAAGAGTTTGATGAGATTGTAGAACTTTATCAAACTACTGGAGAATACGATGCCGTTTGTATAGCAATTTTAAAGGATATGGAAAGTTTAGGGAACTTCTTAACAGAGAAAATATATCCATTAGTTAATGTTAATGGATGTAAAGTAACTCTTGTTTTGAGAACATTTAAAGATGGTTGTAAGATACCAATATAAAATTTTATTACTAAATAATAAACAAAAAAATTAGATATTACTAAAAAAATCAAATAGAAACATTTAAAAAAGCCCTATTTTTTATTTTGCAATTCATAAAAATTTTTAATTAATGCTTAGGTTTTTGCTATTTTTATCATTGATATTAAAATATTCAATAAGTTATTTGTATTAAATTTTTCGCAATGCGTAGCTACTATTATATAATAATGCATAAACTTAAAATTAAACTACCATATATGATAAATCCGAATATTCAAAAATTTATTTATATGGTGAAACGATGGTCGTGAGCAACATAATAGAAGGAGCAAAAACAGTCCTAAATTTAACAAAAGAAATCTTAGAGAAAGAAGACAACAACTTAAAAGTATCTTATCCTGGAACGAACTACAATCTACCAATTATATACGGACTCTTAGGTAAAAAAGTAGAGACAGTTAAGGACTTAAAGGAATTAATTAACTCACTTGAAATAAAAGATGAAGAAAGCTTAGAAAACGCATTAGATGCAGGAGTTGTAACATTGATATGTGCAGAGGCAATTGAAGCTTTAAAATATGCAAAGAGTGATAAACCATACAAAGAGCCATATGTTGGCTTTATCCCAGACGATATTATAAGAAGCTTAGGGGTTCCACTCGTTGAAGGTAAAATTCCAGCTATCTTGGTAGTTATTGGAAAAGTAGGGGATAAAGAAAAACTAAAAAAGCTCATAGATGACATAAAAAAGAGGAATATTTTAGCATTATTAGTTGGAGAAATAATTAAAGAAATGGAAGAAGCAGGTATTGAGTATGGATTAGACAAACTACTCGTTCCTATCGGTGAAGAAATAACCTCAGCGGCACATGCGGCAAATTTAGCCATAAGAACTCCATTAATCTTTGGAGGTATCGAACCAGGAAAAGCCGATGAAATCATCGAATATTTAAAAAACAGAGTTCCAGCAGTAGTTGTTGCATTGGGAGAGTTGGATAACATAACACTATCCGCCGGAGCTGGATGCATAAAAGCAGGAGTCCCAGTAATAACAAACAACAAAGTTCCCGTAATAGAAGGAGCTTTAGAAAGCTCAGACATCGACAACATAGTGGAAAATGCCTTAAAAATGAAAGGAGTTGAAGTCAAAGTCACCGAATTTGA
>JBDOKN010000123.1:0-3995 GCA_039833665.1 Methanocaldococcus sp. | reverse complement strand
CATAAAAATCACCAGATTTATAAAGATTTTACATTTATCTCTCTTAAACATTTCATAATTTTGTTTATATTCCTTTCTAAATCGTTAATTTTCTCTAAATCTTCTTTAATTTCTTCATATTTAATTTCACCATTAAAGATTTTATTTTTAAGTTCATCTACACTATTAACATCATATTTTTTCAATATTTCATTTAGTTCATTTTCAAGCTCATTCAACTCTTCTAAAAATACTTTTTTCATTGATTTTATTATTAATTTTTCCATACTTAACCCTCTCTATAAAATTCTATTAGGTCTTCTAATTTCTTTAATGCTTCTCCACTATCAATGGATTTCTCAGCTAATTTTATTCCTTCTTCAACATTTTTAACTTCTTCTGAGATATATAGGGCAAAAGCAGCATTTAAAACAACAATGTCCCTCTTGGCTCCAACTTCTTCCCCTTCAAATATATTTCTAATTATCTTAGCATTTTCCTCAGCAGTTCCTCCTCTAATATCTTCTAATTTAGCCCTTTTAATACCAAAATCCTCTGGTTCAATGTAATAGCTATTTACTTCTCCATTTTTTAACTCAGATATTTTTGTTTTTCCTATAGTGGTGATTTCATCCATTCCACTACCATGCACTACCAAAGCCCCTTTTAAACCCAAATTTTTTAAAACATAAGCTAATTTTTCTGTTAATTTTTCATCATAAACTCCCATTAATTGATAATTAGCGTTAGCTGGATTCGTTAAAGGTCCCAATACATTAAAGACAGTTCTAATCCCCAACTCTCTCCTAACTGGTGTTGCATACTTCATCGCTGGGTGGAAATGAGGAGCAAACAAAAACCCAATGCCTATCTTCTCTATCGATTCTTTAACCTTCTCAATAGGAACATTTAAATTAACCCCTAACGCTTCCAAAACATCAGCACTTCCACTTTTACTGCTAACTGCCTTATTTCCATGCTTTGCAACTGGAACGTAGGTAGAGATAACAAAGGCAGTAGCAGTGCTTATATTGAAAGTGTTTAAATTGTCCCCCCCAGTTCCACAGGTGTCTAAAAGTTTAGGAACATCTGGATTTATTTTTAATGAGAATTCTCTCATAACTTTTGCAAATGAAGTTATTTCTTCTATTGTCTCTCCTTTCATTCTTAAAGCTGTTAATATAGCCGCTATCTGCGTTGGCTTTGCATTTCCACTCATGATTTCTTTCATAACCTCTTCTGCTTCTTTTTCATTTAAATCTTTGAATTCTATAACTTTTTTTAATGCCTCAGTAATCATTTTCCCCCTCCAAATAATCCCTAAAACTTTATAAATAATGCCCCATATATAAAATTGAGCATTAAATTTCACAAGGTGATATTTTGCTATACAACGTGGATGAGAGATTTGAAATCAAGGATGTTATAGCAAGGGAAGTAATTGACTCAAGAGGAAACCCAACAGTTGAGGTAGAGGTTATAACGAAAGGTAACGGCTATGGTTCAGCAATTGTTCCAAGTGGTGCATCAACTGGGACACATGAGGCATTAGAGTTGAGAGATAAGGAAAAGAGATTTGGAGGGAAAGGGGTCTTAATAGCTGTTGAGAATGTAAATTCAATAATTAGACCAGAAATTTTGGGTTATGATGCAAGGATGCAAAGAGAGATTGACAATATAATGATTCAGTTGGATGGAACACCAAACAAATCTAAGCTTGGAGCTAATGCCATATTGGCTGTTTCTTTGGCAGTGGCTAAGGCAGCAGCAGCAACGGCAAAAATTCCACTCTATAAATATTTAGGAGGATTCAACTCCTATATCATGCCAGTTCCAATGATGAACGTTATAAATGGAGGAAAACATGCTGGGAATGATTTGGACTTGCAAGAGTTTATGATAATGCCTGTTGGAGCTACATCAATATCAGAGGCAGTAAGGATGGGTTCTGAGGTCTATCATGTTTTAAAAAATGTTATATTAGATAAGTATGGAAAAAATGCCGTGAATGTTGGAGATGAGGGAGGTTTTGCCCCTCCATTAAAAACATCAAGAGAGGCATTGAACTTATTAACTGAGAGTGTTAAAAAGGCGGGATATGAGGATGAAATTGTATTTGCATTAGATGCTGCTGCTTCAGAATTTTATAAAGATGGATATTATTACGTTGAAGGCAAAAAAATGACAAGAGAAGAGCTTTTAGATTATTATAAGGCATTAGTTGATGAATATCCAATTGTCTCAATCGAAGACCCATTCCATGAGGAAGATTTTGAAGGGTTTGCAATGATAACTAAGGAGTTGGATATACAGATAGTTGGTGATGACTTGTTTGTTACAAATGTTGAAAGATTAAGAAAAGGTATTGAAATGAAGGCGGCAAACGCTTTATTATTGAAAGTTAATCAAATTGGAACTTTGAGTGAGGCAGTTGATGCCGCTCAATTGGCATTTAGAAATGGTTATGGGGTAGTTGTTTCACACAGAAGTGGGGAGACAGAGGATACAACAATAGCTGATTTGGCAGTAGCTTTGAATTCTGGGCAGATAAAGACGGGAGCTCCAGCAAGAGGGGAGAGAACAGCTAAATACAACCAGTTGATAAGAATTGAGCAGGAGTTGGGATTGAGCAAATATGCCGGAAGAAATTTTAGATGTCCATTTTAAAACTTAAAAAATCTATTTTATTTTTTGTTAAATATTAATTTATACTCACTTTTTTTAAATTTTTAAATATTACAATAAATTGGTGAGATTATGGACTTAGAAAAACTAATAAAAATTGGAGAGAAGGAGGGGTTTGAGACAGAGGTTTTATTTGTTAAATCCTATGATGTAAGTGTTGATTTAGATGGAAAGAGTGTAGATAGCTTTCAAACTACATCCTCTTACGGTATTGGTGTTAGAGTTATAAAAGACGGAAAGGTTGGCTTTGCCTATTCAAACAAATTTGATGAAAATATTGTTTATAAGGCAATGAAAAACTTGGTTGAAGATAAATATACTGAATTTGCTCAGCCACAAAAATATAAAGAGCCAAAAGGGATATTTTATAAAGAGATTTTAGATTTAGATGAAAAAGAGTTGTTAGAGAAGTTAATAACTATGCGAGACATTGCCTTGGAGAATAATGCCATTGTTTTAAGCGGAGGAATAAGTAAAGAGGTCGGATATGCAAGGTTGATAAATTCAAACGGCGTAGATGTTGAAGAACAAGACACTTATTTCTCTGCATCAATATCTATAATGTATGATAGAGAGACATCTTATGAAGGTAAAACTAAACATAATATTTTTGATGTTGAAGAAATTAGCTATAAAGCATTAGATTTTGCTAAAAAGTCAGCAAATGGAAAAGCCATATCTTATAAAGGTAATATAATTTTATCACCAAGGGCATTGTATGATTTGTTAGCTTATACATTGATGCCAGCATTCAGTGCTGAAAACGTCCAGAGAGATAGGAGTATATTAAAAGGCAAGATTGGAGAGCAGATTTTTGGGGAGAATATAACAATAATTGATGATGGAACTCTGGATTATGCTTTATACTCTTCAAAATGCGATGGTGAAGGAACAGCTATGCAAAAAACAGTTTTGGTTGAAAATGGTGTTTTAAAAAACTATTTGTATGATATAAAGAGAGCTAACAAGGAAGGGAAAGCATCAACTGGAAATGCCTCAAGAGGTTATAGCTCTTTACCTTATGTTTCACCAACAAACTTTGTCATTGAAGAGACAAAGAATAGCTTAGATGACTTTGATGAGTATGTTTATATTAATGGAGTTATCGGCTCTCACACATCAAATCCAATAACTGGGGACTTTGCTGTGGAGATTCAAAACTCCCATCTATATAAAAACGGAGAGATAATTCCAATTAAGAAGGGAATGTTTAGTGGAAATATATTTGAGATGTTTAAAGAAGCTATTCCATTAAATGATGTTGAGCAGAGGGGAAAGTTAATATCTCCTTCTATATTATTTAAAGGGGAGATTATTAACTAATTAATGTT
>JBDOKN010000122.1:0-6507 GCA_039833665.1 Methanocaldococcus sp. | reverse complement strand
AAATATTGTTCTTCCTATATTTTGTGTTTGTTATAAGTTTCTGTAAAATATGTCCATTAGGATTTATACAACACTTTATTATAAAAGGTATTGATTGGTATTTAATGTTCAAGTTAGTTGTTATTATTGTTGTAACCTTAATATTTGGTAAAATCATTTGCGGATGGATATGTCCAGTAGGTTTTATTTTTGAAGTAATCTATAAAATAAGGATGAAGATATTTAAAGAAGATAAACTACTAAAAATTAATGAAAGAATTCATCAGAAATTGATTTATTTAAAATATATAATGTTAGTTGTATTACTGATATTAACATTTTATCTCTTAATATATGTGTATTGTAAAGGTTGTCCAATTTGGTTTTTAACGCACTTACGTGGCTCACATTTAGCTATTATAGTATCGATTATTGGAATAATAATATCTTTCATTATACCAATGGGATTCTGCAGGTATATCTGCCCATTAGGTGCATTTTTCTCAATATTTTCAATAAAACCTCTCTTTCAGTTAAGAACTAATGATAAATGCACAAAATGTAATTTATGTGAAGATATCTGTCCAATGCAGATAAAAATAACTGAAAATATAGACCAAAAGGAATGTATAAGATGTTTTGAATGTAAAAGCGTATGTAAAGACGATGCAATATCTTTCACTTCCATTTTTAAGAAATAAAATTATCTTTAAATATTGCAAAATTCACTTTATTTTTTATATATTACTTTCCAACTGTTGGAACATAGAATAAAAATACTATACGAAATTCGAACCATTAGTTTATTATATGCCAATGTTAAATAAAATAATATGTCTAAAATTCAAATAAAAATTACAAAAAAGGTGAAAAATATGAAAGCAGATGCAGTTAAAATAGCAGATGGAGTATATTGGGTGGGGGTCTTAGATTGGGACATAAGAATGTATCACGGCTACACGTTAAAAGGAACTACTTACAACGCCTATTTGGTCTTTGGAGATGAAAAAGTTGCTTTAATTGACAATACATACCCAGGAACCTCCGCTCAAATGTGGGGGAGGATAAAAGACGCTTTCGAAAAAGAAGGAAGAGAATTTAAAATTGATGTAATTGTTCAAAACCACGTAGAAAAAGACCACAGTGGAGCTCTCCCAGAGATACACAAAAAATTCCCTGAGGCACCAATATACTGTACTGAAGTAGCAGTTGAAGGATTAAAGAAGCACTATCCTTCATTAAAAGATGCTCCATTCAAAGTAGTTCATACAGGAGATACAGTTGATTTAGGGGGTAAGACATTAACATTCTTAGAAGCTCCTTTATTACACTGGCCAGACAGTATGTTCACATTCTACAACGAAGGAGGAATATTGTTCTCAAACGATGCATTCGGACAACATTTATGTTATCCAGCACACAAGAGATTTGATAAAGACATTCCAGAGTATGTTTTAATGGATGCAAATCAAAAGTTCTACGCAAACTTAATAACTCCATTATCAAAGCTCGTATTGAAGAAATTTAAGGAAGTTATTGATTTAGGGCTGTTGGATAAGATAAAGATGGTTGCTCCATCACACGGGCAAATTTGGACGGACCCAATGAAGGTTATTAAAGCATATCAGGACTTTGCTACTGGTAAAGCGGCTAAGGATAAGGCAGTTATTGTCTATGACACAATGCACTACTCAACCCAAAAGATGGCTCATGCATTTGCAGAGGGATTGATGAGTGAGGGAATAGACGTTGTTATGTATTATTTACACTACGATGAGAGAAGTGAGATTGTCAAAGACATCTTAGATGCTAAGGCAGTTCTCTTTGGAATTCCAACAATCTACGATGAACCATATCCATCAATTGGAGATATTATATACTACTTGAGAGGATTGAAATTTAATAGGACAGGATTTAAGAGATTGGCAGTTACTTTCGGTTCAATGGGAGGAGAAGGAGGAGCTGTTGCTAAGATTGCTGAAGATTTAGCAAACTGTGGATTTGAAGTTATCAACCAGTATGAACTCTACTACGTCCCAACAGAGGATGAATTAACAAACTGCTACAACATGGGTAAAGAGTTGGCTAAGAGGATTAAAGAGATGAAGATTGAATAAGTCCCTATTTTCTTTTATTTTCTTTTTTAATCTTATGAATATCAATATATGCAAATATATAAAAATACTTTATTATAAAATTTAATATCGAATAAAAAAGAATTAAATGGTATTGAATATATAGATGATATTACAATTAATATCGTTATCATTAAATTAAACATATAACGAAATTCGCATGGTTAATGTTATATGAAAGAATGTCCTATACAACATTTATAGAAATTTCCGTTTAGTTTTTAGAATTTAGTTCAAAAATATTTAATTAATATTTAATTAAAAACTATAACAATGGTGAAACTTTATGAAGGAAGTAATAAAATGGAGTAAAGACCTTGAAACAGGCATTAAGGCATTTGATGAAGAACATAAATTTTTAGTCAAAACACTAAATGAAATTTATAATTTATTAAATGAAGGAAAAAGAGAAGAGGCAAAAGAATTATTAAAAAGGAGGGTTATTAATTATGCAGCAAAACACTTTAAACATGAAGAGGAGATAATGGAAAAATACGGCTATCCTGACTTAGAGAGACATAGAAAAACACATGAGGTTTTTGTTAAAACAGTTATTGAAAAATTACTTCCAAAGATTGAGGGAGGTTCTGAAGAGGATTTTAGAAGTGCTTTATCTTTTTTAGTAGGATGGCTAACAATGCATATAGCAAAACCAGATAAGAAATATGGAGTATGGTTTAGGGAGAGAGGTATAGTTATCGATGAGGGACCAGTTAAAATTGACTAAATTGGATAATAATCAATCATAAATAATTCGAAATTCGAACCATTAATATTATATAATCGTATAGTATTTATATTATTATGGAATCAATAAAAAGCTTAAAAAAGTTAAAAGAAGGTGATAAAATGGAGTTGGACTTAATAAATGAGCACAAAATAGGAGTAACAAAGGGAACAGAGTTAGAGAAAGAAGTTCAGGCAAACTTTGAAGGAGAGTGCAAAGAAGTTGGTTTATACTTGGCTATGGCAAGACAAGCTCAGAGGGAAGGATTGCCAGAAGTTGCAGAGGTTTTAATAAGAATTGCTATGGAAGAAGCTCAACACGCTGCACACTTTGCTGAAATGAACGGTTTGATTTCAGAAAACTTAAAAGAAAACATTGAAATGATGTTAAAAGGGGAATGCATGGCAAACAAAGAGAAAAAAGCAGCAGCAACAAAGGCAAAAGAATTAGGTATAGACCCAGCTCATGACTTCTTTGATGAGTCAAGTAGGGATGAAGCAAGACACGCAAAGATGTTAAAGGGAATTTTAGACAGATACTTTAAATAAATATACTTTTTTGAAGTAATTCTCTAAATATTTTTATTGTCTTATTTTTTATTTTTCTCTTTTCCCTAACAAGATAAAACTTAAATACTTAAGGTAATAATATGAAAGTTGAACTAAAAGCAAGGGATATGGATGAATTTTTCAAACTGTTCGAGGAGAAAGAAGTTATAATAACGGATGATAGCGAGTTAGTTAATGAGACAGTTAAATATTTAAAAAAAGAGTTTAAAAAAGAGGAAGATAAGAAAAATAAGTATATCCCATTGGAGTTTTTTAAAGCGGTTGTATTTATAATGATAAAAAAAATTAAAGAGTTAGATAGCGAAATAACTTTGTATGATATTGGTTATGAATTTGGAAAGCATTTGAATCCTAAAAAATATGTGGAATTAAAAAAATTTTTTAAGAGGAATAAGTTAGGAACTTTGAAGATTGAAAGTAAAAAACCGTTAATATTAAAGGTTGAAGATTGTGCTTTTTGTGAAGATTTAAATTTTGATGAACCAATATGCTATTTTGACGCTGGGTTAATAGCGGGAGCTTATGAATGTATTTTAAAAAAGCCAGTAGTTGTGGATGAAATAAAATGCATGGCAAAAGGAGACGATGCATGTTATTTTAAAGTTGAAATTATAAAATAAATATTATTCCTATCTTTATTTTTATTTAATTTTAGATTTAGATATATTTTTAAATTAAAATCATTTAATAATACCTATGGAAATTTTTTAGTAAATTATATATACCCATGTGAAACAAGATATTAAATAGAAAGTTATGAGGTGTTTTAAATGAAAAATGAAGTTTTCTTTGGGGAGGGGATGAAAGTAGTTAAAGAGAAATATCCAGACCTATATGAGGTTATAGTAAAGTTAAACGACACTGTATTCACTGGGAAAACCTTAGATTACAAAACTCAAAAATTGATAGCAATAGGAATAGTTGCCGCGAGATGTGATGAAGTTGCAATCGAAAAACAAATGAAAAGTGCAATGAAGGAACTTGGCATTACAAAAGAGGAAATTGCAGATGTTTTGAGAGTAGTTTTATTAACAAGTGGAATGCCAGCATTCACAAAGGCAATGAAAATTTTAGAAAAATTGTAATTACAAAAATAAAAATCTAAAAAATAAAAAAGTGAGATTATGAACGCATTTCACGGAATAAATAAAATGAAAGAAGGAACTGATTTTGAAAAAAAGCACACTCCATTCATTGAATGTCCAGACGTTGTTAAAGCAGATGAATACTTCGAGGTTAAGATATCGACAGGAATTCCACACCCAATGGAAGATGGGCATTTTATCCAATGGATTGAGTTGTTTATGGGGGACATTTACTTAGCAAGAGTTGATTTTACCCAATTTATGAAACCAGAAGTAAAGTTAATGGTAAAAGCTCCTTCAAAAGGTCATGAGAAATTTACCTTAAAAGCTTTGATGAGATGCAACTTACATGGAGTATGGGAATATGAGAAAGAGATTAAATTAGAATAAAATTATTTACTTTTTAACGAATATCGGAAGGATATCAATAAATATCCAAAACTACAAAAATTTTATTTGGACATATAATGGTATTAAGGTGAAAAAAGATGGCAAGATACCAGTGTATGTGTGGTTGGATATATGATGAGGATAAAGGAGAGCCGTCCCAAAATATACCACCAGGAACAAAGTTTGAGGACTTGCCAGACACATTTAGATGCCCACAGTGTGGTTTGGGAAAAAATGCATTTAGAAAAATTGATTAAATGGTGAGAGTTTTGGATTCTATCTCAAAAATTGTGAATTATGATTCTAAAAATTATAAACTCAGAGGAGAACTAATTCCTTCTGACTTATTAGTAGTTTTAATCTATGCATATATGCAGAAAGTTAAGGATTTGGGTTCAGACACGACACTATATGAGATTGGCTATGAAATTGGAAAATTAATATCTCCAAAAAGTTATGATGAAGTAATAAAGTTTTTTGAAAACAATAATATTGGAAAAATCTCCATTGAAGAAAAAGATAATGATAAAATTGAAATTAAAGTTAAAGATTGTGTATTCTGCAAGACCTTGGAATCTGACGAACCAATATGCGATTTTGAAGCTGGATTAATTGCTGGATTTTTAGAATCTATAAAAAATAGAAGATACTTTGTAAAAGAAATATACTGTCAAGCTCAGGGTTACAATGCATGTGTGTTTATTGCAGAATCATCTACAACTAATTAAAAATTAAAAAGGGATTAATATGATAACGACAAATCATCCATTATACGAGGCATTAAAGGATATTCAGGACTTTAAATTAAAATTAGTTGAGTACTTCAAAGATAAAAAAGAAGTTTTTCCTATAAAAAATAAGGTTGAATTGGCTGAAGCCCTTCCCTGTGGAATTTCCCTCCCTTGTGGTGAAATAGAGGCGGGAGAGTTGGTTAAGTTATTAACCGACAATGACTTTCCAATAAAAGACCCAGAAGATTTGGCAATGAAATTGGCAAACAAATGTCTAATTGAAAAAAAAGAGTAATTTGAGTAATTTAACTTAAAGATGAATTTTTGGTGAATATCAATGATTAAAGAAAATATATTAGATGCACTAAATAAGCAAATAAATAGGGAGTTTTATTCAGCGTATTTATATTTATCCATGTCTGCCTATGCTGAATCTATTGGGTTGAAAGGATTTGCTCAATGGCTCAAAGTTCAAAGTCAAGAAGAATTGGACCATGCAATGAAGATATATAATTATGTTATAGAAAGAGGGGGGAGGGTAATATTATACACCATAAAAGAGCCAAAAAATGACTGGAACTCAATTATTGAAGTGTTTGAAGATGGATACAAACATGAACAGTTTATAACTGAATCAATAAACAATTTAATGGATTTGGCAATTTCTGAAAAGGATTATGCTACAGTAAATTTCCTTCAATGGTTTGTAAATGAACAAGTTGAGGAAGAAGCATCTTTTTTAGAAATTTTAGATAAGTTGAAATTAATTGGAAATGAAAAAAGAGGTTTATTTATACTTGATAAAGAACTTGGACAGAGAGTATATGTTCCTCCAACAACGGATAAAGTGTAATAATATTAATATATTACAATTCAATACAAACCTGCTGG
>JBDOKN010000121.1:0-1845 GCA_039833665.1 Methanocaldococcus sp. | reverse complement strand
TCGCATAGATAAATAATCTCCTCCTCAGTTATTGACAATGGTGGAACTAAGATAACAACATTACCTATTGGTCTCATGTAGATACCTTTTTCTAATAACTTTTCTGCAACCCTATAACCAGCTTTGTAGCCATAAGGGTAGGGTTCTTTTGTCTCTTTATCTTTTACAAGCTCAATTCCAACCATAAAGCCCCTTCCTCTAACATCTCCAACATGTTCAAGTTCCTTTAATTTTTTAAGTTTCTCATGGAAAAGCTTTATTTTTGGTTGAATATTCTCAATTACATTCTCTTTCTCAAAAATCTCCAATGTTGCTAATGCGGCAGAGCATAGAAGTTGATTTCCAGTGTATGTATGACCATGATAGAGTTGCTTACTCTCTCCAAACTCTCCCAAGAATTGGTTATAGATTTCATCAGTTGTTAGAGTTGCCGCTAAAGGTAGATAACCTCCAGTTAATCCCTTTCCAAGACAAAGGATGTCTGGTTTTTTTAATTTTTTTAACTCTTCATTATCACAGAAGAACATCTTCCCAGTTCTTCCAAATCCAGTAGCTACCTCATCAAGTATAAAGATTACATCGTTCTCTTTGCACGCCTTTGCAACTCCCTCAATATATCCATCTGGGAAAGGAATCATTCCAGCAGAACCCATAACTCCCCCTTCAAGGATAACGCAAAATACTTCATCAGCATGTTTTTCGATTAAATCAATCATCTCATTTAAGCATTCCATTCCACAACCTTTTTCATTTCTCTCATCAGTATCTTTAAAGTTGTAGTATTTGCATCTATAACAGTAAGGAGGGTTTGCATGATAACCCTTAAACAATAAGGGCTTAAAAACTCCATGAAATAACTCACTCCCTCCAACACTCATTGCTCCAAAAGTATCTCCATGATAACCCTCTTTAACAGAAATAAACTTAGTCCTTCCTTTATCTCCTCTCAAAACATAATATTGATAGGCAATTTTAATTGCAATTTCAACTGCCTCTGCACCGTCCTCAGAGTAGAATACCTTTGTTAAATGCTTTGGAGTTATATCTACCAATTTCTTTGCCAATAAAATTGATGGGACGTTTCCACAACCCAAGAGCGTTGAGTGGCAAATCTTTTCAGCTTGATTTTTTATTGCTTCAATTATCTCCTTTCTACTATGTCCAAATAGATTGCACCATATAGATGAAACAGCATCTAAATATTTATTTCCATAAATGTCAATTAGATAATTTCCTTCTCCCCTTTCAATGATTAAGTTTTTTGATTCCCTATATTCTTTCATCTGCGTGTAAGGATGCCAGATATATTCCTTATCCCATTTTTCAAGTAAATTTTTATCAATATCCATCTTATTCACCTCAAAATCTTTTCAAAGTCAATTTCAAAATCTTTTTTATTTTTAACAATTCCAATTATTTCAATGTTTCCTACTTTTTCTATTGTTTCAAAGGTTTTCTCATAATACAAAACCTCGCTTAAATCAGTTATGCAGTTAATAATAATCCCTCTAACATTAATATTTTTGTTTCTTAAATGTTCAACAGTTAATAGTGTGTGATTAATAGTTCCTAAATTAGGTCTTGAAACTACAACCGCATCCAAATCTAAAAATTTAATCAAATCACTCATTAAAAATCTATCTTTTATTGGAACACAAACTCCTCCAGCTCCTTCAACAATTAAAAAATCATATTTTTCCTTTAAAATTTCATAAGCGTTTTTTATTTTCTCTTTTATTTCATCTAAAGTTAAAGGGGAGTTTTCAACCTCAAACGCAATATTTGGAGATAGAGGAAGTTTTAAATTAATAGGGTTCATCAAATCCAAACCATCATCATTTTTTA
>JBDOKN010000120.1:0-2976 GCA_039833665.1 Methanocaldococcus sp. | reverse complement strand
TTATTAAAGAGGGATATTTTAGCAGTAGAGATGAGTTTATAAGATATGCAGTTAGGGAATCAATAGCTGAAATAGCCATAAGCAAAAAAATAAGTGAAGAAGAGTGCAAAAAAAATATGGGAGTTGTATAAAATAAGAAAAAAGGATGTAAAAATTGATGAAAAAGAAATTGAAGAGTTGTTAGATGAGGTAGATAAAGAATGGAAAAAATGGAAAAAATTAAAGTAGTTATTGATACAAATGTATTTATTTCTGCTTTAATAAACCCCAATGGTATTCCTGGGAAAATCTTAGATTTATAGTTCTTTTCAAAATATTTTGAAATACATAAGGTATTAATGAACTCCTTCCATTAGGAAGGAGTTCAAACTTCCTTAATAAATTTTATTCACTTTTGAAAAGAACTATAATTTTTGAGGAAAAAAATTGTTAATTATACGTCTCCTTCAATTTTAGAAGAAATTGGATTCAAATGTTTATCTCCAAAATTAAGAAAATATTTAGGAAATGAAAATAGAATTTTAAAAATACTCACAGCTTTTTCTTCTATTTCGGTTATTATAAATCCAAATACTAATTTTAATGTTTGTAGAGATAAAGATGACAATAAATTTATAGATGTCGCTTATGAATCGAAAGACATCCTTATTACTGGAGATAAGGACTTAATATCATTAAGAAATGAAAATAAATATCTAAAAATTAATAAAATACATTTAAAAGTCCTAACTCCAAAAGAATTTATTGAAGAATTTGAAAAATTTATATCTTAAACTCTCCTCTCTCTATTTTCTTCTTTAACTCTTTGGCTAATTTTAACGCCCTTTTTCTATCTGACTGCCTACATGTTATTGGAATGCCACATATAGAGCCAAGCTTTGTTTTAAACACTCCATAAGGGCAAATATTACAGACACCACAACCAAAACAATCCTCAGTTATCTTTATTTTTCCATTCTCCCTTTTTATGGCAAAAGTTGGACAGTATTTTTCAGCTAAGCATTCTCTGCAGTTTTTACATCTATCTTGATATATTTTTGGTCTTAAATCAACATCTTCCCAAACCTCTGCATAATTTCCAACATCTATAATCTCTCTACCAAATATATTAACTAAAGGCAGGGCTATATCTTTATCAAGTTTTTTTAAAGCTTCTTTATGTTCCTTAACTTTAATTGGGACTGCTACTGTATTATAAACTTCTATCCCGTTTGAGGTTATAAACCCTCCCAAGTAATAGGCGTCCATATCCTTCATATCTGCAGAAATCATTAAATTTGGCTTCTCTATTGATGCCCTTGTCCCAAAACCTAATATAATAGCTTCAGCTCCATTTAATAGAGCTTTTTTTCCAATAACATCTTTTTCATCTTTAATAATCATGTTTTCTAATGGATTAAACATTCCACATCCAGAAAATGAAGCTTCTCCTTTCTTTAAAGGTAATCTATGGAATATGGTATTAACTTTATTGTCAGATAAATTTGTTATTGCAGAGTAGTTTTTAAATGCCATCCTTGTTCCAAGCATCTTAGCTGTTGGTAAATCATCGATAGTTATCTCATTTCTATAAATTTTCCCTTCACTTACTGCTTTTGCCTCTACAACTTTACCTTTAACCAAATCTTTAAATAAAAATCCAACTTCCCCATAAAATATTGCATCTACTTTGCCTAAAAATTCGTTTGGACAGATTCCAACGACTCCTTTAATATTATTTAAATAAATCTCCTCTGCCCTCTTAAAAACTTCATTAAAAGGTATGTGAAAGATTCCAGCAGTTCCAGACATTATTCCGCAAGTTGCTGAGGTAACTATATCAACTTCCTCTATCTTATCCTCTTCATTGTTCCTAATGTATTTTTTTAACTCATCTATTGTTATTACTTTAAGATTCCCCACGATGCCACCTTCTTATCTCCCAAGTTTTTTGCACATCTCTAATAATCTCTCAATTCTTTCTTCAGTTGGGGGATGTGTTGAAAAAAGTTTGGCAATAAAATCTTTCCTAAATGGATTTATTATAAACATGTGAGCTGTTGCTGGATTTCCCCTTTCTAATGGATACAACTCTACCCCCCTCTCCAACTTAGCCAAGGCATTAGCCAACCATAATGGATGAGTTAGCTTAGCCCCCTCTTCATCTGCGTAAAACTCCCTCTGTATCGAAATTGCGAATTGAATTAATGTAGCCGCAATTGGAGCTAATATTAATAACAAAATCGTTCCAATTAACTCTAATGGATTACTATCTTCTTCATTAGAAACAAAGAAAATTCCTCCCCAGTATAGCATCCATTCAGCAATATATATTATAGCTCCAGATAAAGTAGCCACTATAGTGCTTATTAAAATATCTCTATGTTTTATGTGAGCTATCTCATGCCCAATAACTCCCTCCAATTCTTCCGGGGATAGTAATTTTAATATTCCTTCAGTTACAGCCACTACTGCATTCTCTGGATTTCTACCTGTAGCAAAGGCATTTGGTGTCATTGTTGGAATTATAGCCACTTTTGGTTTTGGTAATCCGGCTTTTCTCGCAACTCTTTCGACCATTTGATGTAACCAGGGCATTTCATGCTCATCTAAAATTCTTGCATTGTAGCTCATTAACACAAACTTATCACTGAAATAATATGCAATAACATTTGGAATTAAAGCTAAGAGTATGGCTATCAATGGAGGTATATGTAACAGCATACAAATTACATAAATTAACCCTACAAGCAGAGCCATTAATAAATAGGTTTTTATTTGATTTATCATAATCTATCACACTCGTTAATGTTAATTAAAGTTTTGTTTAAAAATATTGTAAATATAAAAAGCTTAAATAGTTTATGTTGTTACTGGTATTTTTTAATTATTGTATTTGAGTATTTAAATTATATTTATCTCGTGGGAAGTTTTTTATTTTCAATTTAAAGATTTTTAGAATATTATTTTTTGGTTTAAAGGATTTTTATCTAATTT
>JBDOKN010000119.1:0-5880 GCA_039833665.1 Methanocaldococcus sp. | reverse complement strand
GGTCAGTGGGGGTAACTTTCATCATCGAGGTTAATGATATACATTTACAAAATTTTCAACTAATATTTAACTAATTAACTAACTATTTAATATATTTTGGCAAGATGTATAATTAGTCACATAAATAACTCATTAACATCCTTTCCTTGCTTAATCTCTTTCCTATATGCCTCCAACAATAAATTTTTCTTCCCTAAATATTCAGCAACTGTCTTAAAATCTACATTAATTCTTTCCCTAAACTTCTTATCTCTCAATAAATGGTGGTCAATTATAAGCTCAGCCCCAGTATTTTCAACGATATATTTTAAGTTTTCGTTTGTTTTTTCCAAGTTCTTTTTTCCATACCTATACATTAAATATGTTGGAGGTCCCCCCATAATTATTAAATTTGGCTTTTCTTTGACAATATAATCCCTAATTTCATCAAATATTATTCCCTGAGTGTCAGAAGTGTGCATAAACTTAAACTTTCCTTCTTTAACTGTCGTTATTAAAACATAGCCAAGTTTATCATCCCTACCATGTGGAAATGGTGGAGAGAATTTTATCTCTGTTTTTCCAAATTTAAATGTTTTATTGTCAGCAAATTCAATTTTTTTGGCAATATTTTTAACATTTTCTAAAAATTTTTTTGCCCTCTCCATTTGGCTTTTATTTATAAATTCAGTGGGATGCTTTACCAATAAAATTTTATCCCTATATATCTCCTTAGCGTAGTCCTTTGAGTCCAAATAAACATCATCAAAAAATGGTGTATAATGGTCGTAATGATAATGAGAAATGGTTATAACATCAGATTTTTTAGCATAGTCGTTAATTTTATTTCTCATCTCTCTCAATTTTTCAAATTCTATATCATTCGGCTTTAAACCATATCTATCAGGGGCTAAGGCAACACCCGGGTCTATCAAAATCCCCACATCTTTTGTTTTTACATAGGTTGCCAATGACCTAACCCCCAAACTTTCAGAAGCTAAGGGAATAACCTCCATAGTTCCACCACTTTTTAGAAAATTTGAAGATTTATCCTATCTTAAAGAAATCACTTAACTTAACCTGCTTACTCTTTTCATTTTCAAATATTGAATTAATTCCCTCTTTAATAATCTTTAATCTTTGTTTTATATAATCATTTACATTATATTCTTCAGCCATCTTCTCAGCAACATCCATATACTTCTCAACAGCTCCCTTTGAGACAGTTAATATTAAGTTAGAGCCACATTTTGGACACTTTCCTCTTAACGGCACTCTTCTAAACTTAGCTCCACACTTACATCTAACCGCCTGCCTTGAAAAAGCCCTTAAATTCCCAATTAAGTCAGGGATGAAGTGGGATTGAATAACCTTCTCAGCTACGTCTCTCTCATCAGTAGCCCTAATCTTCTTAGCAACTGACAGTTGGGCAGTTGTTTTTTCTAACATTGAACCAAGGGTTTTATAGGCACAAACCTTCGGTCCTAAATCAATCCTTGAAGTTTCATGAGTGTAGCCAATACCTTCATACTGCTCTGGCTTTCCTAACCTATCCTCAACCGTCTCCATAAACTCCTTAACTTCTTTTGGTGAAGGCATTTCTAAGGTTTTTTCATAAAACTCCAATGGATAACTCCACATTGTATCCATGTTATGAACTTCTCCATCAACCTCCTTTGGGTCTAAGATAGTAGTTAAAACTAATGGGGCATCCATCTGCCCCCCTCTTTTATCTGGTAGGAATTTTTTGGAGAAGTTTAGGAACGCATCTAAGAGTAGGAAGAAACTATCCTCATCGCCATCACATTGATATGTTTGAATATTCTCATTTATGATTACATTGTGATACTTCTTGGCATTTAGGGAATAGATAAATACATCCTTTGACTTTACTACCTCAGTTTTTCTAACCCCCACAATCCAACCAAAATCGTATTCTGTTAAATCATCTTTTCTTACCTTATTTTTATGCAAATCATAAACCCTCTGCTTTCTTTCTAAGAAGAATCCAATTTCTTTAAAGAAAATGTCATAATACTTTCCTGCAATATTTAAAGCATAAACAACTGATTTTGGAGCTTCTTTTCCTCTTTCTTCATAGTATTTCTTTACACAGCTCCCCTCTCTTTCATTTGCATTCTCATCAACTGTCCAATAAGTTTTGATACCAAACCTATTTAACAATAAATCAATATCCTCCAACAACTTTTTATTTGCACTATAAACAGCAACTCTTGGAGTAGTTGTTAAAGCAGTTCCATCACCATCAAAGTAGGCGGAAAGCATTAATTTAATTTTCTCCCTTGGCAACTTAAAGATAAAGCTTGGCACTCTCTTTGATTTTGCTTTTTTGCCAATCTTTAAAACTCTTGTAAAGAATAAATAAACAACTCTTGATGATAATGTTAATTTTCCTTCCTCTACATTTTCATAAATTTTTATATCTCCAAATGCCTCTTTTATAGCTTTTTTAATGTTTTCTCTAATTTCTTCCTCTAAGTTTGAGAAGTTTATCTGATAAACACTTTTTGACTCCCTTGCATAGCCCTCAGATAGATAGTAACCAATAAGCTTTAACAATGGCTCAATCTTGATGATTCTTTTAACATTAACCTTATCTCTTCTAACCGCAATATAGCAGTTTCTTGGCACATCATCAACTGTTAAGTTTGATTTTTCCAATAAGATAAGGAGTTTATCCAACGGTATTGTATTGTATCTTAGATAATCATTCAATTTTAATTCCCTAATTAATTTTTTGTTAATATTTTCTTTAATCCAATTGCCAATTCCTCTAACTCTCAAAATATTCCACAAATCTTTAAACTCCTCTTTTGAAAACTCTTTTAATAGGTCAAACTCCTCTATATCTTCCTCTTCAAAATCAATCTTTGGAACTATCATTAAATCTCCTTCTTTAACATCCATTGCCAATTTTTTAACAAATTTGCCATTCTCATAAACCATAACTGGATGGTCATAGGTTGTAATAAATTCCCTATTCCCATCTAACATTATCTTTATTAAATGATTTGGGGATTGTAGCTTTATAACCTCTTCAATGTCAGTTAAAACAACTTTTTTATTTTCTGTGTCAAAGGAATAAACTTTAATATTTCTCTTTGGCTTTCTTCTGATGAATGCATCCTTTTCAAATATCTCATCACTTTCATCAAACAACTCATATAGTTCTTTTAATGTAATTCTCTCAATATTCCCATCAATATTTACCAAAATTCTTGTATCTCCTGGGAAGCAGTTTCTCCTCTTTGCGGCATGGAAATAAGGATGAGCATAACCAACATTCGCCTTTGTATAACCAATAATTCTTCCAACCATCCCAGCAGATGTGTGAGGAGCCATTCCAATAACTAAATGTCCAATTAAGTCCTCTTTCTTCTTTACATTATAAAATCTGTCCATTTTATAAAACTTCTCTAACAAATCATCTATAAAATTAGCTACCTTAACAAAATACTCCGCACAACTCTCTGGGATTATGACATCTTGTGGTTTTAACTCAACTACTTGCTCTCCATCAACCAACTCATTACCATAAATATCTTTATCATAACCGAGCTCTCTCAATTTTTCAACACTAACATTTATTTCATTTGGCTTAAAGTGAGTTACTGGCACATCAGTGCAGTCAAACCTTGTAGTTCCATCTTTAAAGACATAAACCTCATTCATCGCTCTCAATATTGCCTTTTCCAATGGCTCAACAATCTTCTGCTTTGAAGTCATCCCTTTAATACACTTCACATCTCCTGGCTTATTTATCCCCAACCTTTTCAAAGCAGAATACCAATAATCCTTCAAAGGAGCTTTAATCCTTCCAAATTTATCTAACTCTACCTTAGTCCCACAGAATGGACAAACTCTATATAAAGAGATTTTTCCACATTTTGGGCAGTATGTGTAAGAGACATCAATATCATCTGTGTTGTTTTCTTCAACTGCCTTATTTATCAATCTCACTTGTCCTCCAGCGTTACCTATTGGGAATAGACCATTAACTGGGGGCTTCATCTTTCTTGGAGCGGCTTTCTCAGGTCTTCCCATTCTTGCCCCAACATAGACATAGGTGTTTCTTCTAACTTCAAATGGAGCCAATAAATTTATAAGATGCATGCTATTTTTGGCAGATTTTAAAATATCATCTATATTTTCAACTAAATCCTTTTTATTTTCAACATCAAAGCCCAATGAGTAGAGTAGAGGATAATGCTCCTCAATTATAACCTTTTTACTCCTAACTAAGTGGCAGCAACCAATCAACTCTAAAATTCTTTTTGCTTTTTTATCTTCCTCCGTCTCTAAATCAACAATCCAAACCTTTTTCCCTTCAAAATTGTCCTCTTTCCCTTTTAACAGCCAATTTCTCAATAAGATTATATCCTCCTTATTAACATCATGCCAATGATATGTAAATCTTGGATGCAATGGAGTTTTTGTTTTTAAAGCAAATTTGACAGCTTCTTCTGGCTTTGGATTCTTTATAAATTCCTTATCATACTCTATATTATTAGCTATCAATATCTTCTCATACCACTCCTCACACCAACAACTTGGCAACAATGGGTGGTTATTCTCTAAAAAATCCCCATAATTAACTAAAACATCTCCCAAGAATAAAATCTCCTCAACTCTATTTCTAACCTCTATAGCTTTATCTATTGTATCTACTCTAATAACATCTCCATTTTTTAACTTAACAATTGGTGGCTCAATACTATCAACTGGCACAACGCAGGTAGCTTTCCCCGGCCTTTCAGTTTTTAGCTGAGTCCCAACAGCCATAAACTCATCTACCAAATACATCAAAGCTGGGTGAAACCCTTGTGTGGCAAATCCAGTATTTCTGCTCCTTCCATATCTTAACCTAAATCCTCCAATCTTTGAAGGATGGGCAAAGACAGGTCTTCCAGCAATAACTTCACTTATAAACTTTTTGTTTGCCTCTATCTTAACATCTCTCCAGTATCCACTTATCTCATCTTCCTCTTCATCTATTTCTTCTTCCTCTACCTCCTCATCTTTTTCATCCTCTTTTTCTTCTTTTTTACTCATCAAATCTTTAAGCCAATCCCATCCTTCTATCCCTAATTTATCAACATGTCTCAATATCTTAGGAGCTTTCAGCAAAACTCCCTCAACTAAAACTAATAAAGCCCCTCCCCTCAGCTGGTTTGTCTCTACCCTTGGTAAATCCCTATGCCCAGAAACCTCAACATCATCTGTCGCTTCCCCAGTAATCTCAATTGGTATATTTCTTATAGCCGTTCTAATCTCATCAGCCGTTGGGTTGTATTGGAAACTACCAACTTCTGATTGGTAGAGTTCAACCTCTTCAACATATCTTTCAATCTCATCCTCTGTTGGTTTGTATCTATCTAAACCCATCGCCTTTCTAACGAAGTCCCCAACTAAAACAGATAATGCCTGAGCTGTCCCCCCAGCACTTCTTATTGGCCCAGCATAGTAGATAGCTAAATATTCAGTTCCATCTGGGTTTTTCTTGATTTTAACGTCTGCAATTCCCTCTAATGGAGCAGCAACAATTCCCTCCGTTAAAACTGCCAATGCTGTTCTAACTGCTTGTTCTGCCTTTTTTTCTTTATCAAAGTTTCCAAATTTTCCTTCAACGATTTCTTTGGCAATCTCCAAAGCCGCTGGCTCTTTACCCAACTCTTTAACCAATTCCCTAATTCGCTCAGCCACTCCTTTCGGTCCAACTAATCCCTCAACCCTATCAGCCATATCAGCAGCTAACGGGATTTCAACTTCATCAGTTGGGTCAAAACCTTTTTTTCTACACTCTTCAGCTATTTTGTAAATTTTTTTAACTTCATCAACAATATTTTCAAAATACTTTTTCATGTTTTCAGAGCATGCAAC
>JBDOKN010000118.1:0-4156 GCA_039833665.1 Methanocaldococcus sp. | reverse complement strand
ATTTAAATATTTGAATTTTTGATTTAAGATATTTTACTTTCTACCATTAATTTCTCCACTAATCACTTTTTTACATATATCAACTATTTCTTTTATGTTGTAAATCCTAATATCTGCTGTTTCAAGAGCTTTTTTTGATACATTTCCATTTTGTAATGTTGCCACTGCCAAATCACTTTCAATCATTGCGGGGACGTCATTAGCTCCATCTCCAACCATTATTGTAAAGTATCCCTCTTTTTTTAGGTTTTTTATTAAATCTCTTTTCTGCTTTTGATGAGCTTCTGCCATTATGTATTTTTCATCAACTCCAGTAATCTCAGCCAATCTCTTTATAAATCCCTTCCTATCCCCAGAGGCGATAAAAACCTTAACTCCTAAATCTTTTAGTTGTCTAATAGTTTCTTTAACCTCTTTAAATAAACATCCTGCTGTAGCTATTGTATATTCAACCTCTCCAGCATAAGTATCTATTATTAGAGCACTTCCATATCCTGTCTCTACCTCATACCTTTTTAAAATGTTTAATGGCTCTTGCAATTCTTTAACCTTAGTTTTTTTATCTTTAAAAATTCCTTCTCTATCTATTGGCGGATTGCAATATGAAATACCAATTTCAACCTCTTTTAATAAGTCAGATATTAACTTTTCTGGGTTTTCTTTATCCACTACCTTTAAAGGGTCTTCTTTAATTATAACCAACGCTCTGCCCTTTTTTTCATCTACGATATCGACCGTCTGTCTATTGCAGATAAATTTATTTTTCTTTAAATCTTTAATAACCCTCATTATCTTTACAAGAGTCCCAGCACTGTCAAAAACTACAGCCACTTTCATACTATCCCATAACTAAATATATTGCTTTGAATATAATAAAATTATTGTGGGAACATGAAGAGGTTGGCAGTAATATTAATAACCTTAGCTTTAGTTTCTTCAATGTGCATAACCAAGTCCAATGAAAAGAGGGAAAGTATGGAAAATAAAAAAGTTTTAATGGTTATAGCCCCAAAGGATTTTAGAGATGAAGAACTGTTCGAACCAATGGCTGTGTTTGAATCAAATGGTTTAAAGGTTGATGTTGTATCAACAAAAAAAGGAGAATGTGTGGGGATGTTAGGCAATAAAATAACTGTTGAAAAGACCATATATGAGGTAAATCCTGATGATTATGTAGCAATAGTTATAGTTGGGGGAGTAGGTTCAAAAGAGTATTTGTGGAATAACACAAAATTGATAGAATTGGTTAAAGAATTTTACAATAAAAATAAGGTTGTTTCAGCAATATGCTTATCTCCAGTTGTCTTAGCAAAGGCAGGAATCTTAAAAGGTAAAAAAGCCACTGTATATCCAGCTCCAGAGGCGATAGAGGAGTTAAAAAAGGCAGGAGCTATTTATGAAGATAGAGGGGTTGTGGTTGATGGTAATGTAGTTACTGCAAAATCTCCTGACTATGCAAGAGTATTTGGTTTGGAGGTTTTAAAAGTAATAAAAAATAATCAATAGGTTTGGAACATTTAACTTATTCTTGAGCTTCTTCTTTGACTTCTTCACTTTTTTCTTCAGCTTCTCTTATAAACCCTTCAGTTTCCTCTTTCTTAGCTAATGATAAAACTTCTGATTTGTAGATAATAACGTTTTTAATTGGGAATATCTTTTTACATTCATTCTTTATTTTCTCAGCCATCTCTCCAAACAACATTGCCTGAACATACTGTGGGAAAGTTTTTTCCTTAGCCATTGCTTTTATAATCTCTTCCATCTTCTTTCTAATGTCTGATTTTTGTTTTGTATTGGCTCTGTAAGCTGTTAAAACCATCGCCTTTGTTCTTATCTTATAACCGTCTTGGGTTGTAACATCAAGGATAGCATCAATTCTACTTCTTCTCCTCCTAATTTGTGATTTCATAAACTCTCTTGTTGTATCATGCCCGTAATATTGAGCTATTGCTTTATTTCCTGTAACTCCAAAGATTTTGAAATAAATCCTATGCATGTGTTTTGTTGGGTCTCCTGTTAAGTCCCTTAAGCTTGTCTCAGCAACTCTTCCTAAAACTAAGCTTGGGTCGTTTGCTGGGGTGTAGCCAATAAATACTCCTCCAAATTCTGGTGTAGCATAGATTTCATACCATACTTTCTCTTTCCATTTATCTCTCACTTTTCTTACTTTTCTTCTTGACCTTGCAGTTCTTGCAGTAGCCATCTTTTCACCTTAAAAAATTTAGTTGTGGTTTTAGGGATTATTCACCTTTATAGAACTCAGATAAATCAATATAGTTTCTTACAGGTCTTGTTACATCTCCATATAATCTTTTTATATCCTTAGCTTTTGCTTTTTTAGCAGTTCCTTTTTCAGTTTTTATCTTTTTTAATCTAAAAAATCCATCGTTTATTCTATAAACCTTCTCTACTTCAAACTCAAAGTCATTTGGGATATAGATGTATATTCCATATGTTCTGCTTTTGTCATTTATTGATATCCCCAATTTTTTTGGGATGGATAGGGACTTTCCCCAGACAACTTTAATATCTTTACCTAAGGCAGATTTAACCGGTTCTGGTGTTTCAATTTTTGTTATCTCAATTTTCTCTCCATCAATTTCAATTGTGTCTCCAACTTTGTAAGTTTCATCTTCGGGAATATTAATTACCTTAGATTCTGAGATGTCGTATCTACTTATAATTAGCTTTGCTTGACTTAATTTGACCTTATCAACAATCTCCCTTACAGTTCCACAGTTTGGACATCTAACCAAATAATAGGAAGATTTGTTATAAATTTTTTTCTTTAATACTTCCTGCTCTTCAAACCCACAATTCTCACACTTGAAATATATTCTTTCAGTCATCTTCAAAAACCTCTAAGTATTTTGTTTATTTATTTTATTTCCTTCTTCTTCTCCTTCTTCTTCTATCTTTTGGCTGAATTATAATCCTATATTTTGGATTTGCCGCCTTTTCTAAAAACTCTTCATAAGTGAATGGTAAGTTTGTATCATCTGATATAACTCCTCTGTTTTTGAGGTATTCCCTTGTTAATAAGTAGTAGATTAAAGCAACTGCCTTTTTACCCTTGTTGTTTGTTGGTATAACCAAGTCGATGAATGAGGTTAAGTGCTCTGTATCACATAAACCAACGATAGGAACCCCAATCTCTACTGCTTCTTTCAATGCCTGTCTATCAACTCTTGGGTCACTGATAAAAACAACTTCTGGCTCCATAAAGCCCTTGTATGAAGGGTTTGTTAATGTTCCAGGAACAAATCTTCCAGCAACTGTTCTAATCCCGGTGTATTTTCCAAACTCTTCTAACGGCCCCATTGTGTAGATTCTCCTTGAAACAGCCAATATATCCTCTGGTTCATATCTTGCTAAGAATTTAGCAGCTATTCTTAATCTCTCATCTGTTTTTCTAACATCCAAGACATATAAACCATCACTTCTTACTCTATAAATAAATTTCTCCATATCCTTTGTTTTTTGCTGAGTTCCTATGTGAATACCTGAAGCTAAGTATGTATCCAATGGCACTAACATCTCCTTCTCACTCATCCTTTCACCTTTTTAAATTTGCCATTTAAAAATAGTTGTTATTTTTTATAGTTATTTCGGGGATTTAAAAATTAGTGGTTGTTTCCCCAGAAAGGGATTAAGATAAGGAAGTATATAAATTTTACTTACCTCTTCTTCCATGAGCTCTTATACTTGGTCTAACCTTCTCAGCTCCTATTCCTTTATTTCTCAATCCTCTACCCTTCTTACCAGCTGATGTTAAACCTCTAAATGCTCTTCCTCTGTGTTTTCCAGTGCATAACCAGTTGAGTTGTGGGTCAGCTTTAATAACTGGGTGGTATGGGTCTACTAATATAACCTCATACCATTTGTATTTTCCGTCTTCACCAACCCAATAACTGTTTAAAACTTCCATGTTTGGATATCTTCTTGCCGCTCTCTCTTCAGCAATTCTTTGAATTGATTTACCCATTGTTATTTTATTAACTCCTAATGTAGCTGGTTTCTTTGAGTTTTTTGGTCTTGGTTTTCTTAAACCTCCTCTTCTAACTCTTACTCTAACAACGATAATTCCTTGTTTTGGTTTGTATCCTAATGCTCTTGCTCTATCTAATCTTGTTGGTCTCTCAATTCTTACAACTGC
>JBDOKN010000117.1:0-1791 GCA_039833665.1 Methanocaldococcus sp. | reverse complement strand
TGTATAGATTGGAAAGCCCTTAACTTCCCATTTATTAAAGGGGCTGAACTTTGCCTTTGATTTAAATAATTCAGCGTTAATTTTTCCTTCTTTTTTTAAATCAACAATTGTTAGATTTGCTAAATTTCCCTCTTCAATGTTGTTGTTTATGTTAAATATCTTAGCAGGATTCTCTGATAAAACTCTTATAGCATCAAATAAAGTTATAAGCTTTTTATTAACTAAATTTAATGTTAAAGGTAGTATAGTTTCAATTCCGGGAATTCCAGAGGGGCAGTTTTTGACATCTTTAAGTTTATCCTCTAAAAGATGAGGGGCGTGGTCGGAGGCAATGATATCAACATCTCTACTTACGATTCCTTTAATTAAAGCTATATTGTCCTCTTTATCTCTTAAAGGAGGGTTAAACTTTCCAAATCCCTTTAATTCCTCAGCCATTTCTTTATTTAAATAAATGTGATGAGGGGTAGCTTCAACAGTAATTTTTATATTTTTTAACTCCTGTTTTGCTTTTTTTATTAAATATAACGCTTCTTTGGTTGAGATATGGCAAAAGTGGATGTGTGGATTTTTATCATTTAATTTGTCAATAACTTTTAGATTTTTTATAACTTCTTTAACTGCTTCAACCTCTGATTTTTCATCCCTAATTTTACAGTGGTCTATCCAGCTATTTAATTGATATTTTTCCATATTTTCCTTTATTATATCTTTGTGTTCAGCATGAATACAAAATAACTTATTTTGGTTTAATATGTCTTTTAATTTTGAGTAATCATTTATATATAAATCTCCAACTGATTTAACCATGAATACCTTGTATGCCTTTGCATCTTTTATTACCTCAAGGTAGTTATTTTCTGTAACTCCAAAATTCAAAAATATATTTATCTTGCTGTATCTTTTGCAATCTTCAAGTTTTTTATAAAAAAGCTCTTTTGTTGTTATTGGGGGCTTATTATTAGGCATATCTATGGCAAAGCAAACCCCTCCATTTATTGCGGCTAAGCTACCACTTAAAAAATCCTCTTTCTTTTCCTCCCCATATCTAAAATGAACATGTGCATCTACAACCCCTGGAATAACAAAACAGTTTTTTATATCAATTGATTCATCATCTACTTTAATATCTTTGGCTATTTTTTTAATTTTTCCATTGTCGTCGATTAGAATATCTCCTTCAATAATTTTACCATCTTTTACTATTTTGCAGTTTTTTAATAGCATAATTTCACCCTTCGTTTATATCAAATCTCTATCTAATAATCCAAGTTCTTCACCATTTTCATTGACTTTAACTCTTCCAAACCTTATTTCTCTAACATTTTTAATTTCGTCTTCATTTGTTGGAGTTAATATCTCTAAAATTTCTTTTTCAAAATCAATAGATTTTAAGATTCCTAAACCTACACAAAAGCCCTCATCATCAATCAATCCAACTATTAAATTGCTAAATCTCTCTGGCTCAATGTAATATAAAATGTTTCTATCTATCTGCCTTGGCATATTTACCAAATCTCTTTTTACTATTGTATATCTTCCCTCGCATTTGCTTCCATATAGTATTTTCCATTTAAAAAGTGATTCTAATAAATATTTCTCATCCTCTAAAATTTTTTCTCCCTGAAATACCTTAGTTCCACTAATAACTACATCATTAAAATCAATATTATAAACTTTTGAGTTTTTAAAATACTCTTTCCACTTATTTTCCCTAATTTCTTTCCTCTCTTCTCTACTAAATGATTTTACATTTTCATAAACTTTTAAAGTTAAAATTTTAGTTCTATT
>JBDOKN010000116.1:0-2641 GCA_039833665.1 Methanocaldococcus sp. | reverse complement strand
TTTTAATGTAATTAATTAACTCATTTACATCGTCAAAATAAATTGGGTAATTGAGTTTTGGTCTCTCAACAACTATAACCTTAGCTCCAACTTCCAAAGCCCCATAAACTTTTTCTTTAAAACCCCCGCTTTCTCCACTATCTTTGGTTATTATAGCATCACATCCGTAATCTTTTATTAAATATTTATTAAGTTCCTTAGAAAAAGTCCCATACATTGCCACGATATTTTTTTGAGGTAGAATCTTTAACGCCTCACTTACAGATATGGGGAGAACCCTTGCTATAACTTTATCCTTCCCAACAATATCAACAACCGTCTTTAAATTCTTAATTCCAGCCATGTGAAATACCTTATTTGATTTTTTAGCCAATTTTGCAGCTTCTTCAAAATCTTTAACATATACAACATTTGGATGTTTTATTTTCTCTTCTTTTCTCTCAAATCTAATATATTTTATATTAAGCTCTTTACAAACTTCAATGGCGTTTTTACTTGCATTTACAGCAAATGGATGAGTGGCATCAACCAATATGTTTATATTGTATTTTCTTATAACCTCTTCCAGCTCATTTTTATCCAATGGCTTTGTTATTACTTTGTTGGCAAATTCTTCCCCTAATTTTCCACCATAATCAGTTGTTGAAGTATATAAAATAAATAAATCCCCCAAATTTCTTAATTTTTTCCCTATTTCAATGCTATCCTTAGTCCCTCCCATTAATAAAATTCTCGAACTGGTCTCTTTCATAATATCACCACAAGTGTTTTATTACCCTTCAACTTATTATTTGATAATGGCAGGATATAATAGATATTGTTAGGTGAAAAGGATGGTTGTTGAATACTTAAAAAAGCTCTCAAAACTGCACGGAATATCTGGGAGGGAGGATAGTGTTAGAGAGTTTATGAGAAAGGAGTTGGAAAAATACTGTGATTCCGTTGAAGTTGATAACTTTGGGAACTTAATAGCAAAGAGAGGGGATAAAGGAAAGAAGATTATGATAGCTGCCCACATGGATGAGATTGGTTTGATGGTTAAATACATAGATGATAATGGTTTCTTAAAATTCACAAAAATTGGAGGCATATATGACCCAACAATATTAAACCAGAAGGTCGTTGTTCATGGAAGTAAAGGGGATTTAATCGGCGTTTTGGGCTCAAAACCACCACACAGAATGAAAGAAGAAGAGAAAACAAAAATAATTAAATATGAAGATATGTTTATAGATATTGGGGCTGAGAGTAGAGAGGAAGCAATAGAGATGGGGGTTAATATAGGGACGTGGGTTTCTTTTTTAAGTGAGGTTTATGATTTAGGCAAAAATAGATTAACTGGAAAGGCATTTGATGATAGGGTTGGATGTGCTGTATTGTTAGAGGTTATGAGAAGATTATCTGAAGAAGATATTAACTGTCAGGTCTATGCAGTTGGAACTGTTCAAGAAGAGGTTGGATTAAAAGGGGCAAGGGTCTCTGCCTTTAAAATAAATCCAGATGTTGCCATTGCATTGGATGTTACTATAGCAGGAGACCATCCGGGAATTAAAAAAGAAGATGCCCCAGTTGATTTGGGTAAGGGTCCAGTAGTTGGAATAGTAGATGCATCTGGCAGAGGGTTGATAGCTCATCCAAAGGTTTTAGAGATGATTAAAGCTGTCTCTGAAAAGTATAAAATAGATGTTCAGTGGGAAGTTGGTGAAGGAGGAACAACTGATGCAACAGCTATTCACCTAACAAGGGAAGGAATTCCAACAGGTGTTGTATCAGTTCCAGCGAGGTATATACATACACCAGTTGAAGTAATAGATAAGAGGGACTTAGAAAAAACTGTTGAATTAGTTTATAACTGTATAAAAGAGGTTAATAATTTCTTCTAAAAACTCAAAGCATAGCAAATTATTCCACAAACAGTCCAAGCCATTAAGCCCTTACTATATATAGAAATTTCCTCAATATCTCCAAAAACTTTTTTTCTATTAACATTTAGCTTTCCATATGGGAAACCGCCTATTATAAAGGTATCATATTCCTTTAAATGCTTTGGATATATTAATCTTCCCCTCTTAGTCATTAAAGCTATTTTTTTAGCATTTATTTCATTTAATAAATCCTCTAATGTTTTTTCTTCCATTTTTATTAGAGGATTTTCTTCCCCTTTCAAAACCTTTTCTATTACTCCCAAAAATCTAAAATAATTTCTTGGTAGCCGTGTCCTTGGATTTATTTTTAAGACCTTATCACCGTATGTGTGAATATAGATATTTAGCTTTTTTTCGTGGTTTATTGGACTATCTAAGATATTTAGAAGTGATATGTGGATGATATCTGGCCTTCCTCTCATCTCTTTATCTTTTAAATTTTCCATTGCTTTATAGTGGTAGTTAGAGTCCAATATATCATACTTATAAACTTTTGACTTTTTAATTCTACCTTTTATCTCTTCTGGAATTAGTTCAAGAGCTGATTTAGCTAAAATTATGTTATATACCATTTTCTTCCTCATTTATTTTTATTTTTTTATTTTATATTTTTATCTTTGTCTATTGTTCTTTGGTGGCATCCAATACGGTATATCCAATCTTTGCATTGTCAAGTTTCTTAATAACTTTTTCAGCCATTTTTCCTGTTATTAAGG
>JBDOKN010000115.1:0-4268 GCA_039833665.1 Methanocaldococcus sp. | reverse complement strand
AACAGAATATAAAAATCCAAAAAATAGAGATATAAAAAACATTTTCTATTCAAAAATCTCTTTTATAATCCTTAAAGCTCTCTCTATGTCTTCATATTTTGTAGCATAGCTAAATCTAATATAATTAGCTCCATTGTCACCAAACGCAATTCCAGGAACGCATAAAACCTTATTCCCAATTAACTTTTTAGCTACTTCTACCCCATTTCCATATTCAGAAACATTTGGGAAGATATAAAAAGCCCCATCTGGCTTATTGACTTTAAAAATATCTTTCAATCCATCATATATTAAATCTCTTCTCCTTCTAAACTCTTTAACCATATCCTCAACACACTTTTGACTTCCTCTTAAAGCTGCTAAAGCTCCATACTGGGCAAAGGTTGTAGCACATGCAAAGCTGTATTGATGAATCTTAATCATGTTGTTGATTAAATCCAGCTCTTTATTTAACTCATCGGAAATAGCTAAATATCCAATTCTCCACCCCGTCATTGCATAGGTTTTGGAAAAGCCGTTAATCAATATGCATCTATCAGTAAATTGCATTGGAGAATAGTGTTTTTTGTCATAGATAATCTTATCATAGACCTCATCTGAAACAATAATCAGCTTATAGTCCTCAGCTATATCTGCCAAGCCCTTTATTGTTTCTTTATCATAGACCTTTCCAGTAGGGTTTGATGGAGAGTTAAATATTATCAACTTTGTTTTTTTAGTTATTGATTCTTTAACTTGCTCTAAATCAATATCAAAGTTTTCATCTAAATCTATATTTTTAATCTTACCTTCAGCAAATTCTGTTAATGAGAAATAGGATACAAAAGACGGATTTGGAATTAAAACCTCATCTCCTCTATCAACCAAAGTCATAATTGAAAGCATTAATGCCTCTGAAGCTCCACAGGTAACTATTATGTTGTCCTTATTAACATTTAAGTTATAATCTTTTTTTAATTTGTTACTTATCTCTTCCCTAAGCTCTGGAATTCCATTGTTTGGAGAATAGTGAGTTTTTCCCTCATCTAATGCTTTTTTTGCCTCTTCAATTATATGTTTTGGGGTGTTAAAGTCCGGCTCTCCAATACCCAAATTTATACAGTCAGAGGTTGCTAAATTAAAAACTTCTCTAATTGCAGATGGCTTTATATTTTTGCATCTACTGCTTATCATCCCTCTCACATCCTTAAATTTTGCAGTTGTCAAAATATAGCTTTTTATAAAGCTCCACTGCCTTAATTCTTGCAGTTTCTGGTGGTTCATCAATTAGGTTAGAGTTTTTATAACTCTCATCTAACAATTTATCCAACTCATAAAAATATGTTTTTATTTTCTCCCTATAACCATCATCAACTGACTTTTTATTCACTTTGCATTTAAATAAATAGTTTGTAATCTCTTCATCATAGCAATCTAAACTTATGAATGAGTTAAAATCTGGTTTAAACTCCCCCCTATCTAAGCATAGAATACCTTGATAATATGCTCTCAAAACATATAAAAGTGTCTTTGGATTAATATAACTTTCTTTCTCACAAAGCTTTTTTAAATGACTGGTAAATCCTTTCCAATGATGATATAGCTTTTTACAAATACAATTATAAGCTATCTCCTTAATATCTTCATGATATTTTGATGAATACAAGACCTTATTAGATAAAGCCATCTCAATAAAGTTGGCATTTGGCTTTAATAGCTCTCTTAAAAACTTCCCAAGCTCAAAGCTAACAAAATCACACTTTCCAAACATTTTGTTTATAACCTCTCCTTCCTTGCTTTTGTATAGGCAGTTTTTAACAAATAGCTCTCTATCTAAGACATGCACTCCTCTAATATCCACATCACTTGGCTCTGGAATGCCATACAAATCACTGCCAGAGATAACGACAAATATTGGAATCTCCATAAATATCCCCACACTATTGGCTTTTTAATATCTCCAAGGGTATTAGAAATTATAATTGGCAGTATTTTATACTTTTATTAAATTTAATAATAATGCTTATAAATTTATAACTTTCATCTGGTGATAACATGGCTGAGAAGATAAAATTAACTGAGTTAGTTAAATTACATGGTTGAGCTTGCAAACTGCCCAGCACCGAGTTAGAGTATTTAGTTAAAGGAATAGTTTCCGATGATGACTTATCAGATAAAAATATATTGGTTGGTTTGGGAGATGATGCATCAATAATTAAAAGGGATGGGTTGGTTATAGCCAAAACAGTTGATGTTTTCACACCAATAGTTGATAACCCATATATACAAGGGAAAATAGCGGCTTGCAACTCAACAAGTGACATATACGCTATGGGACTCTTGGATATAGTGGGAGTTTTGGCAATTGTAGGTATTCCAGAAAAACTTCCAATAGAAATAGTTAGAGAGATGTTAAAGGGCTTTCAGGATTTTTGTAGGGAGAACAAAACAACAATTGTTGGAGGGCATACAATATTAAACCCCTGGCCTTTGATTGGAGGAGCAGTTACTGGTGTTGGGAGAGAGGATGAGGTTTTAACAAAGGCAGGAGCTAAGGAAGGAGATATTTTAATATTAACAAAACCGTTAGGAACTCAGACAGCAATGGCGTTATCAAGGATTCCAGAGGAGTTTAAGGATTTAATAGATGTTGATGAAGAAGAAAAGGAGTATATAATAAATAAAGCAATAGAATTAATGACTACATCAAATAGATATGGATTATTGGCTTTGAGAAAGGCAGAGGAAAGAGTTGGAGATAAGATAGCGAACGCTTTAACTGACATTACGGGATTTGGATTATTGGGGCATTCAAATGAGATGGCTAAGAACAGCAACGTTTTAATAAAAATAAGTTTATTGCCTTGTATAAAGAAGACCCCCGAATTAAGCAGAATGTTTGGACATGCGTTATTGGATGGTTATGGGTCTGAAACTGCTGGCGGTTTATTAATATCTGCAAAAAAAGAGTATAAAGATGATTTAATTGAAGAGTTGAAAAAATTAAAATGTTATGCCTTTGAAGTTGGAAGAGTTGTAAAAAAAGGGGAAGGAAGAGCAGTTTTAAGTAAGGATGTTAAAGTTATTGAAATTTAAACTCGGTGCTGGGCAGTTCTCATAAAACGTCCCTGCTGATGTGCCGAACCCTTTTAAGGGAGGCACATCTAAAAATTTCTATTTTAACTAAGTTTATATACCTCAACCGTAATTAATCTATTTTATCAAACTATAAAATTTGTAAAATTTGTTAAATAGATTAAAAATTTTTAAATAAAATCTGATGAATTTGGTGAAAGTATGGAGATAAAATTAGAAGAAATTTTAAAAAAACAGCCATTGTATAGTGGAAAGGCAAAATCCATTTATGAAATTGATGAAGATAAGGTTTTAATTGAGTTTAGAGATGATATAACAGCTGGAAATGGAGCTAAGCACGATGTTAAGCAGGGTAAAGGTTATTTAAACGCTCTAATCTCATCAAAGTTATTTGAGGTTTTAGAGAAAAATGGAGTTAAAACCCACTACATAAAATATATTGAGCCAAGATACATGGTAGCTAAAAAAGTTGAGATAATTCCAATAGAAGTTATAGTTAGAAATATAGCCGCTGGAAGTTTGTGTAGAAGGTATCCTTTTGAAGAAGGGAAAGAATTGCCATTCCCAATTGTTCAATTTGATTACAAAAATGACAAGTATGGGGACCCAATGTTAAATGAAGATATTGCCATAGCTTTGGGATTGGCTACAAGAGAGGAGTTAAATGAGATTAAAGAAATCGCTTTGAAAGTTAATGAAGTGTTAAAAAAGTTGTTTGATGAGAAAGGCATTATATTGGTTGATTTCAAAATTGAAATTGGTAGAGATAAGGATGGCAATTTATTAGTTGCTGACGAGATAAGCCCAGATACTATGAGATTGTGGGACAAAGAAACAAGAGATGTATTGGATAAAGATGTATTTAGGAAGGATTTAGGGGATGTTATTGCAAAATATAGGATAGTTGCCGAGAGATTGGGCTTATTATAAAAGTAAAACTTTGGTGATATTATGTATAAAGCAACAGTTATAATAAAGCTAAAAAAAGGAGTTTTAAATCCAGAGGGGAGAACAATACAGAGAGCATTAAACTTTTTGGGCTTTAATAATGTTAAAGAAGTTCAAACATACAAGATGATTGATATAATTATGGAAGGCGAAAGTGAGGAGAAAGTTAAGGAAGAAGTTGAAGAGATGTGTAAAAAGCTTTTAGCAAATCCAGTAATTCATGACTACGAGATAAAAGTTGAGAA
>JBDOKN010000114.1:0-5929 GCA_039833665.1 Methanocaldococcus sp. | reverse complement strand
GACTTGTTTATTTTAGGGGTTGCAGTTCTTTTAATATATTTAATACCTTATTTTTCAGAACATAGGGGTTTAACTCACACATTTTGGTCTATGTTATTTGTTTCTTTTATCTTGGGAAATTTATATTACAAGCTTTCATTCATATCCTCAATTTTTGCTGGGATATTGTTATTATTAATGGTTACTAATGAGGTATTGTTTGGGAAAATAATAATTTATGCCATCTTTGCATGGGTTATTTTAGATATTCTAAAATTAAATCCCGGGATTTATGGGGACTTTTATTATTTATTGCCCATTGTTGCTGGGTATCTATCCCATATTGTTGGGGACACAATGACGCCTGCAGGTGTAAAAGCTTTTTATCCACTATCAACTTATAGATTAAGAAAAAAAGAGGGGTATATTTTAGTGGCAATATGGATATTAATGGTGGTCTATGTTTGGAGAGGTATATTATTCAATTTCATAAGATAAAAGCATCTCCTTAATTTTATTTATCTTCTGCAATTTCTCATTAACATCTTTTTCATATTTATCTAATCTCTCTTTAAATATCTTTATTCTTTTTTCAACTTCCTTTGGAGCAGGTCCTCCTATAACATCCCTCATCTTAACATTTTCATAAGGGTCTAATGCCCTTCTTATCTTCTCTTCATCAACTTTCAAATTGTATTTTTCTAAGACCTCATAGATGACTTCAATCATATCCTTCTTCTCCTCTATACTTCTCCTAACAACCTCCCCAACAATACCATGAGCTGTTCTAAATGGAATTCCTGTTTCTCTAACTAAGGTATCAGCCAATTCCGTTGCAGTTGAGTAATTTGCTTTAGCCAATTCTTCCATTCTCTTTTTATTAACTTTTATTGTCTTTAGCATCCCATGAATCATCTTAATGGTATCTATTGTTATATAGACACTATCCCACAAATTTGGGCTTATCTCCTGCAAATCTCTATTGTAAGTGTTTGGTAAAGCTTTTAAAATAGTTAAAACAGTAACCAAATTCCCGTTTAATTTGGATAGCTTAGCTCTTGCTATTTCAGCAACATCAGGATTTTTCTTTTGAGGCATTATTGAAGAGGTTGAGCAGAACTCATTGGCAATTTCAATGGTTCCAAATTCATAAGTGGAAAAAAGAATTAATTCCTCACAGATTTTTGATAAGTTTGTTCCTAATATTGCTAAGTCAGCCATTGTCTCCAATATAAAGTCCCTTGCTGAAACGCCATCCATAGAATTCTCTATTAAAGCATCAAAGCCCAATAACTCTTTAGTCCTCTCCCTATTTATCTTAAATCCAGTTGTAGCCATTGCTCCACAACCTAATGGAGAGATATTTATCCTCTTATAGGCATCTAACAACCTTAAAATATCTCTCTCAATTGCTGAAACATAGCTTAATAGATGATGAGCAAAAGTTACTGGCTGAGCGTGCTGTAAATGTGTATATCCAACAGTTAATGTCTCTTTATGCTCTTCAGCTAATTTTAAAATATCTTTTAGCATCTCAATTAAAGATTTAGCTATTATTAAAATCTTCTCTCTTAAAGCAATCCTTAAATCTGTTGCTACCTCATCATTCCTACTCCTTCCAGTGTGCATTCTTCCTGCTACATCCTCACCAAGTTTTTTAATTAATTCACTTTCAATAACCATGTGTATATCATCCAAGGAAGGGTCTAAGTTTAGATTTTTCATGCCTTTTTTATAAATCTCTTTTAAACCTTCAATAATCTTTTTTGCATCTTCTTTTTTTATTATTCCCTGCTCATAAAGCATTATTACATGAGCTATGTCACATAAGATATCCGCTTCAAAAATTTCTTTATCAAAATCTAAGCTTGTTGTGTATTTTGCTACATCTTCCTTTATTGAATTTCCTAATCTTCCTCTTCTTAAAATGTTCATGTTTTCACCAATGCATTTTAATCGTGTTTAAATAATATTGATTATGTTATATTTCATTTTTTTGAGTATAAAAATTAAAATAGCTAAAAATAATTTACTTTTTTAAAGTTGTAATTGTTTTACAACTATTAAAAATTCCAATAAGCTAAAAATTTTAATATATATATAATTTACTATTTAAACTTAAATCGTAATATATATATAGTGGTTTTGTATTATTATGTTTATGAAAAATGTAGAAAATGATTGGGCATTAGAAAGTGTATTAATATAAACCAACATAAACTTTAAAAAATTAAAGAATAGTTGGCGATGACACTCCGGTGTAGGAACTGAGCCAATATAGGGGCAACCACCAATAAAAGGTGGCAATATGAAATTTTTAGAGAAGGGTTCGAAACAGTTTTTAATTTTCTATAACTTATAGTAGCATATCATAATAAACAATAGTACAAAATATAAATATTGCTTTTATAAAATAATATTATGTATCGTCATATCATAATGTCAATGAGGAGGCTCTGCCTCCGAGACGAAATGTTGATACTAAATATTAACGAAGTTTGGATTTTGGGGCTGTCTCCGTTCAGCCCGAAGTCCGATGAACTCATAGTGGAGGGAACGGTGTTCCCGATGAAGCTATGGGTTGAGGATAACCCGTTTCCATAGCTTACCGATTCGTATAGTAAGTTATTAAATGCTATGGTAAGCTATGGAAACGGGAAACGGAGTATATAAGATTTTTGGGGCAGTGGTTTTAGTAAGCATGGTAGGAGCTTTAGTAGCTGAACCAATAGCTATGGGAGATGCTGGATTGTATTATCAATACTATGTAGGAGATATTGATACAGCTCAGCAGTGTTATCTTGTAGCTGCGGATTCAGCTATTACTGGAGCGGCTATTTCTGCTGCATTAGGTCCTGCAGGATTGGCTTCTGGAGTATTTACTGTTGTATTTAGTACTACGGTATTAGCTTAAAAATGTTTTTCTTTTTTAATTTTAATAATTTTTTGATATTTTTTAGGTGATATAATGGGTGATAATATTATGAACTTCGAAAGAAAATTAAATGGTGTATTGTCTTTAACCTATTTAGCGTTGGTCTTATGTTTGGTTATGCCTTTCATGCTTATACTTGTACTTGATACTACATTTACATTTAATAAATTTAATTTGAATTTTGTATATCGCCAGATAGTAGAATTGATTGTTTTATCTATATTTGCTGGGTTTATTACATCATTTGCTCTTTATAATAAAATATGTAGGATATCTACTGAAGAATTAAAAAGAGATATATTGGAGAATAATGGATTAAAAACTATATTTAAAATTGCACAATACGAAGTGATGGTTTCGATATTCTATTCGTTATTATTACTGATTATATTATTAAATAAGCAATTATTATATTATGGTTTTACTGATATATTTCAGATTTTCTTTACATTCTGTGCAATTTTTGTACCTTTATTTATCTTTGGTTCATTAGTATTTAGGACAATATTATTACATAAAATAAGAGGTACTACTTAGAACACTATACTATACAATAATGATGATAAAATAAATAATAACTTTAACAATTGTGAAACCATGAAAATACCAATAATCTTAACTCTAATGCTCTTCTCATTGGGTTTTATTTTTGGATTTATCTCAATAAACAACTTATCAAAAATTAACGATAAGGATTTATCCAACTATAAACTCAATATACAGTTTAACTTTCCTTCAATATTAACAAACAACTTAAAAGTTATCTTCCTAATGTTGGCTGGTTCTATAACTTTTGGATTATCTACTTTTATAAATCTAATATTCAACGGTTTTAATGTTGGTGTCTTAATTGGTTCTATTTCCCTAACTAACGAACCGTTAAAATTAATAACCGCTTTAATTCTTCCACACGGAATATTCGAAATCTCAGCAATGTTAATATCAGCAGTAGCAGGTTTTAAAATTCCTTATGAGATAACTCTTTACTTATTAGATAAGAAAAAGAAACCAATAACAGAGGAAGATATTAAAGAATTCTTAAAACTATCTCTAATTTCAATAATTCTAATCGTTATAGCCGCTTTCATAGAAGCTTATATTACTCCTAAAATAGCCAACTATTTATTAACGTAAGATTTAAATAGTCGAAGATATAAATACAAATACAATTATTAAAAATTTAAATAGGTGATATTAATGAATTTAATAGAAGCTTTAACAAATCCAGAGACATTCTTTAAAAAACTCTCTCAAAAAGAAATACCTCTAAAAGAACCATTTTTAATTGTTTTAATCTTTTCTATATTGATAGCAATCTCTGCCTACATATCAACTTCAGCAATATATAAAATCTTTCCTCCTCAATATCAGCAAATGATGGCTTTCATGAAAATTATTGGCTTAATATCAACATTTATTGGGGGAATTGTTTCATGGTTAATTATGGCAGGAATTATGTATCTCATTTCAATAGCTTTTAAAGGAAAAGGTGGATTTAAAAAAAACCCTATCTTTTACTGGCTATGGATTCCTTCCAAATATAATTGGAGCTATAATAACAATCCCTATTGCCTATTATTATTTATCACAAGTTCATATCCAACCATTAACTATAGCCCAAATGCAAAATCCAGCAATAATCTAAGCAGTTATAAAACAAATAATGCCAAAAACTTTAATCTACACAAATACAATAATTGGTTTTGCTATAACTATCTGGAATTTGTATATATGGACTTATGCCATTAAATATGCAAGAAACTTAGATTTAAAGAAAGCGTTTATAACAGCTTTAATTCCAACAATAATATTTGGTTTATATCAATTACATGCCCTATTAAAATTCCTATAAATTGGGGGAGAAGATGAGAAAATTAAAAAACCTATTTGCTATCTTTATTTTTCTATTTCTTTTAGCTCAGACCTCTGCCTATATAACATTCAAAAATATTGATTATAAAGCTCAATACTTAGAGCCATCAAAAACTTATGATTTATACATAACAATCGAATCAGACAAAGAAATTAACAATACGGTTGTTTATATAAAGCCATACAACCAAATGTCCAAAGAGAATATCCAAATTATTAAAGGGGAGGAGTGGATTGGACACCTTTTTTCAAGCGAATATGGTGTAGCCCATCTTATAATAAAAATTAGCCCTAACGCGTCAGATTACGATTATAAAATGATAATCTATTGTAATTACACAGGAGATAGACAACAATACTCTGAAAATAGAATCTTTACTCTTCCAGTTAGAGGAAAGGCAAACTTAGTTATAGAAAGCAATAATAATATCTTAAAAGTTGGTAATAACAAAATTCTTTTACTATTAACAAATAAAGGAACTGGAACAGCAGAAAATATTAAAGTAGAGTTTAAAAACTCCAAAAATATAGTCGTCTTAGGGAATAATGATTTTACAGTAACATCTTTAAATCCAAAAACCTCAACCTATATCCCATTAACAGTATTTGCAAAAAAAGAAGGAGTTTATTCCATAACTTATAAAATAACCTACAAAAATCCCTACAACTTATTGGAATTAATTCAAAAATCAGAGACAATAAACGGAGATTCAAAAACAGAAACCTTGACTTATAAAAATAAAAACATAGTTGAAGAGACGGGAATTTTAACATTCAATGTATTTCCAAACGATTTAATATCATTAAATATAAAAAATCCAATAATTACAGTTGGAAAGATAGAAAATTTAACAATTTCAATAAAAAATAATTACAAAGATTCCCTTTTTGTAGTCCAAATAAATAAATACTTTGTAGGGGATAACCAAAAACCCATATTTATCAAAAAGGGGGAAATAAAAAATCTAACTTTTAAAATAAAAGTAGATAAAGAGGGAATTACCTCCCTTCCTATAATTTTATACTTTGATAACAATCAGATAGAAAAAAATCTAACTATAAATGTTGTAGGAAAGGCAGATTTAGTTTTAAGTGGGATTGATATAGAAAACTCTTATGGTGAAGTAAAGATAACTGGAGATA
>JBDOKN010000113.1:0-1986 GCA_039833665.1 Methanocaldococcus sp. | reverse complement strand
TAATTCATCACCGCCCTAAAGCAGAGTTTCTTAGCGACAACTAATGTAATGTTAAAATTAGACCGTTTCGGTATGGAAATATCAAAGGAAATGAAAGATAACGCATATCAGCACGTTAAAATCAGACCGTTTCGGTATGGAAATGTTTTTCACTTTAACTCTTAAAAATAACACTTTTTTAGAATTTGTTTAAAAAATTATTTAAAAAAGAAAAAGTGAATTTTAGAATTTTTTAAACAATTCTTCTATAATTCTTGCATACGCAGGTCTTGTTATAAATATTCCTATTAATACCCCAGCTATTGTAGTTATTGCAAATCCTTTTAACATTCCAACTCCAAGAACAAATAAAGGCAACATAGCGGCAATAGATGTTGCTGCAGAGGCAAATATTATAAAGAAAGCTCTTTTAATGCTTGCTCTTATTTTACCAGCTCCTTTTTTTAATGCTTCGTCAGTTATGACTATTTGGTTATCTACTCCAGTCCCTACTGCTGCAATAATCCCTGCTATTGAAGGTAAATCCAATTTCCAATCTATTAAAGATGCAAAACCTAATATAATAATGACTTCTGATATACAGGTTATTAAAATTGGAATGGCTATCTTTGGCTGTTTATATCTAATACTAACTATTGCTCCAACAGCTATAAACGCCAATAATAAAGCAATAGCTGTTCCTTTTAAAAATTCTTTACCAAATTCTGGAGATATTATGGATATATACTCAATATCTAATTTTACTGGTAAAGCTCCAGATTTTAGAGCTGAGTAAATAGCCATTGCTTCGTCAATCTCATCTTTTGTTGGAGGGTAGCCACCAACGGTAATAACCTGTTTTGGGTGAGGTCTTCCATCTGCCAAGTCAGGAGATAAAACAGGAGCTGAGATTAACTTTCCATCCATATACAACTCAACCTTGTGATATGCCTTACCTTTAGCAACTTCAGCAAATTTTTCAGCTCCTTCTAATGTTAATTCAAAAGGAACACCATAAGCCCAGTTATCTCCTTCTGGGATTTTTGTTGGGGGCTCAACAAGCTTAACATCCTTCCCTGTATAGGCAGTTATATTGTCAATTTTTGCCTCAAAGACCCCCTGTTCCATTAGAACTTTTTTTATTCTCTCAATGTTACAACTTTTAGGAATCATAACAACAATTTCATCATTCCCCCTTGGATAAACGGTTATATCGCTTAAACCATTTATATTTAATCTCTTTTCAATAATATCAACAGTTAATTGTATTTCTTCGTCAGTCATTGGTCGCTCTGCTTTTAAGACAATAACCGTTCCTCCACTTAAATCGATTCCATAATCAAGCCCTTTAAATACGATTAAAAGCACAGATAAAATAACGAAGAATATTAATAGTAGTATTCTTCTATCTTTCAGTAGTTTTGATATATCCATTTATCTCACCTATATCTATATAAGTTTGGCAAAATTTTAACAAACTTTTTTAAAATTTATAACTTTTGTGGTGGTTAGTAATGGATTTCGACATAACCATTATTGGCTATATTGCTGGAACTTTAACAACCTTTGCATCTCTTCCCCAATTAATAAAGTCATTGAAAGAGAAAGATATGAGCAACATATCATTAGCTTTTGTTATAACATTCACAACTGGATTGACACTTTGGCTAATATACGGAATATTAAAGAATGATTACCCTATAATAGTATTTAATATTTTGTCTTTAATGTTTTGGATTCCAATAACTTATTTAAAAGTCAGGGAAGAGATTGTAAGGAGGAAGAAGTTATTAAAAATTTTATGAGATGAGAAAATGAAATGGGATGAGGTTGGAAAAAATATAGCAAAAGAGATTGAAAAAGAAATTTTACCATATTTCGGTAGGAAAGATAAATCATATATTGTTGGAAAATCACCAAGTGGTGATGAAACAGAAATTTTTGACAAAATAAGCGAAGATATTGCTTTAAAACATTTAAAGCCATTTAATGTTAATATTGTGAGTG
>JBDOKN010000112.1:0-12781 GCA_039833665.1 Methanocaldococcus sp. | reverse complement strand
GAGTTGGAGAAGAGAGCTAAGGGCATGGAGCAGTTTATTGAAAAGATTAAGAAGTTTGAAGAAGAGATGTTAAAAGCAGCTCAGACAAAACCACCAAGTGAAGAAGATTTAAGATACATTGGATAAACGTAATTACAATTAAGTTTAAATATTATTTTTCTCCATTTCTCTTTTTAATTTTACTAACTTTTCCTTATTTTATTAAAAATTTAAATCTATTTTAAGTGATAATCTTTTAGTAAAAGGTGATTACTGTGAAAATCTGGAATAAAATCAATGGAATAACTCTAATAAATGATGATTTTTTAAATGTGGATTTACCTAAGGAAAGTATTGATTTAATAGTTACTTCCCCACCATATAATGTTGGAATTGATTACAACCAACACGATGATACAATTCCTTATGAGGAATACTTAAATTGGACAAAACAGTGGTTAAAAAAGGCACTGACACTTTTAAAAAGAGATGGACGGCTTTGTTTGAATATTCCATTAGATAAAAATAAAGGTGGGATAAAACCAGTTTATGCTGATATTGTTAAAATCGCTTTAGATGTTGGATTTAAATATCAAACAACAATTATATGGAATGAACAAAATATATCAAGGAGAACAGCATGGGGCAGTTTTATGAGTGCTTCTGCTCCTTATGTTATAGCTCCAGTTGAAACTATTGTGGTTTTATATAAAGAAAGTTGGAAAAAACTCACAAAAGGGAAATCTGATATAACAAAGGAAGAATTTATTGAATGGACAAATGGTTTATGGACATTTCCCGGAGAGAGTAAAAAAAGAATAGGACATCCAGCTCCTTTTCCGTTAGAGCTTCCAAAGAGATGTATTAAGCTTTTTAGTTATGTTGGGGATACTGTCTTAGACCCATTCTTAGGTAGTGGAACAACAGCAATAGCCGCATATAAATTGGGTAGAAGGGCTATTGGTGTGGAAATAGATGGAAAATATTTTGAATTAGCAATAAAAAGAATTTCAAGAGAATGTTGCACTTTGGAGGGTTTGTTATGGAAATAAACCACATATCAAAGATTTTAGGAAAAGAAAAGGAAGAATATATTAAAAATAAAGTTGAAGAATACTTAAAACAAGGTTTTTCTAAAGATGATGCAATAAATAAAGCAAATCAATCGTGGAGGACATATATTGGACATAGAATTCAAGATGTAATTTATAATTTGATTAAGAAATCTCTAGAAGGGACTGGACTAAAAGTAACGACTGATAAAGTCCTAACTAATAAAAATTTGTCAGAGGAGTTGGACAAAGTTAAAAGATTGGTAGCCATAAATTATGGTGAATATCTTTTCCTTCCAGATGCGGATATTATTGTTTATAAAGTTGAAAATAATGATGTGAAAATTATTGCAATTATTTCAGTTAAAAATTCTTTTAGAGAAAGAGGATTTGAAACAACCTATTGGAAACTAAAATTAAAAGAATCTCCTGTAACTTCTCATATAAAGGTCTTTTTAGCCACCCCAGATAAGGACAATGAAATTTCTTATAAATGTCCAAATGGAAAACCTAAAAAGATGAGGATAATCTTAGAATACGAACTTGATGGAATATATTTCCTAAAAGAGGACTTTGAAGAAACAGGAAAAGCCAAACACTTTGAGAAAATTATTGAGGATATTATAGAAATTTCTAAGAAATTATAGAGTGTATTATTTATTTTTTAGATTTAGAAAGTATTTACTTTACCCTCAACTATCATCTTTTGAACTTCCATGATGTTATCTAACCATTTATTGGCTATCTCTTTTGCCTTTGGTTCAATATCCTTTATATCATAACCATTTTCAGTTATAATCTCTATATCCAATGCTTTGGGTTCATTGATTGGCTTACCTATTTGGCTTAATATTCTAACATAGCACTCCTTAACTCCTTCCAACTTAGCTATATCGTTTGCTATTAAGTTAGCCAATATATTATAAATCTTACCAACGTGATTTACTGGATTTTTACCACTCGCTGCTTCCATACTCATAGGTCTGAATGGGGTTATTAGTCCGTTAACTCTGTTCCCCCTACCAACTGAACCGTCATCCCCCATCTCTGCTGATGTCCCAGTAACTGTTAGATAGACACTCTCCCTCTCATAATCATCTGCAGTGTTTATATTTATCTCAACCTCATATCCATCAGCTATCTTTTTAGCTAAATCCTCAACCTTCTCTTTTACTTTTTGAATAACTTCCTTATACTCCTCAATATTTTTAACATACTTATCAACAACAGCCATAGCAATGGTTAGAGTTATCTTCTTACCCTCTCTTAGACCCATAACCTTTATATCCTCCCCTACAGCTGGAATCTCCTTCTTTAACTCATCACTGTTTAAAAATCTCTCTGTCTCTAAAACCAATCTTTCTGTTGTTGATAATGGAGCATAACCAACTCCAAATGATGTATCGTTAGCCAAAGGAACTTCATTCTTCTGCCTTTCAAAAACATCAACCAAATCCATACTTCCCTGTCCAATTCTGCAGTCAATGATTACATCTTTATCAACATCAACATTTCTCAAAACTTTCTTTAAATATTCTTTAGCGGCCTTAACTGCAGTTGTTCCAACTGGGAGTTTTATAATATCATTCTTCTCCTTATCAAAAATTTGCATTGTTGCCCTACCAGACAATAAAATGTAAATAGGGCTTACCATCTCTCCTCCTCCAAACTTGGGATATGCATGCCCTCCAACTAATTCAACTTGGTCTGTGTTGTGGTGCAAAATAGTCCCAAACTTCTCCATATACATCTTACATAATGCTCTACTAACACTCTCAGCAATACCATCACAAATTGAATCTGGATGCCCCAAACCCTTTCTCTCGACAATTTCAGTAGGTCTTTCTTCAATTGGTTCAACATCTAATTTTTTTACAATTATATTTCTCATCCATATCACCATGTCCCAATTATCAATAAGTAAAATGATAAAATAAATTTTTTATATTTAAAGTTAATCCTCCTTATAAAATAGAAAGCTAAAAAACCAGATAAATTAGAAAAAATCTTTATTATATTCTCTTTACCATCCTCAACCAATCTTTAACAATTTCTTTCTCCTCAAAACCCAACTTTTTATAAAATTCAATAGCATTTTTATTCCCAACCCCAACCCACAACTCCATAATACATCTACCTCTTTTTTTAGCATATTCAATAGCTTTGTTTATTAAAGCAGTTCCTATTCCTTTTCCTCTAAAATCTGGGTCAACAAATATCTCATGTATCTCAGCTACTTCTCTCTTCTCTATATTGCTAATCCAATTACAATCACAAGCTATGAAACCAACTGGTTTGCCATTTATTTCACAAACAAAAAATCCATCTTTATCCCTCTTTATCAACCATTTAAAATACCATCTTGCCCATTTTTTCTTCTTATAGTAGTATTTATCAAAACCGCTATATGCCCTAAAATAAAGCTCAAGGAAATCATCTAAATCATCTTTGGTTACATTTCTTATTGTATAGGTTTTTATTATGTTATAAATCTCCACCCCTACATTTAAACATCTGAAGAAATCATCCAATATTGATTTTAATGAGCCAATGGAATGGGTTTTTATATACAATGTAGGTTTTTTTTCACATTTTAAATTAATTTCAAAATCCCCTTTAATATAATTATCAACTTCTAAGCTTCTACAAACTTCTTTTGGAATATCTAAATGTAAAATTAACTGGACTCTCATAATCTCACAGAAATAATTTAAATTTATTAATTTAACTTTATGAATATATAGATGTAAAATAAAAAATAAATTATGGTGCGCCGGCCGGGATTTAAACGAACCTTTTAGTAAAAGGTTCATCAAAACGGATGCATTGCTTCCTTACGGAAGCAATGCCTCTTAGATTAAAGTGGGGCTGAATGTAGTGAAGCTTACTCTGAGAGTATCCCAATAGGGGCTTTGCCCCCATGGAAATAAATTATGGTGCGCCGGCCGGGATTTGAACCCGGGTCGCTGGCTTGGAAGGCCAGAGTGATACCAGGCTACACCACCGGCGCATATCCAAATCAAGCCCTGGCTAATTGAAGCCAGTGGTGCGGCCTCCGGGATTTGAACCCGGGGTCCGGGCGTGGCAGGCCCGTGTGTTACCAGGCTACACCAAGGCCGCTCCATTGCAAGCAACAATAACATACGCGGAACTATTATATATACTTTTCGGTTTTGTAACTTTGAATATTCGATTAACTTAAAAGCTTAAAGATTAAAGGTATTAAAATAATTTTTTATACTTTGATTTATTCTATTAAGATATTGGTGAGAATACTCTCACTCATGAGACAGGTAGTAATTATTACTGGTGATTATCATGGATTTAGGAACTACTAAGTATATCATTCATGCAGAACTAATCGCTGATGGTTATGTTGAAAAACATGATGTGATTGGAGCAATATTTGGGCAGACGGAAGGGTTGTTAGGAGATGAATTGGATTTGAGAGAGTTACAAAAGACGGGAAGAGTTGGAAGGATAGATGTTGAATTAACAAACATTAATGGAAAGTCAATAGCCAAAATAACAGTTCCTTCAAGTTTGGATAGGATTGAAACATCAATATTAGCCGCTACCTTAGAAACAATAGACAGGGTAGGTCCATGTGTAGCAACAGTTAAGGTCGTGGATATTGAAGATATTAGAAAGAAGAAGAGGGAGTATATAGTTGAAAGGGCTAAAGAGATTTTAAAGCAGTTAATGAGCAACATAGATGTTAATACAATTGTTGAGGAGGTTAAGGAAAGCGTAAGGATGGGGGAGATTGTTGAATATGGTGTTGAGAAACTACCTGCGGGTCCTGCAGTAGATAGTTCAGATGATATTATAATTGTTGAAGGAAGGGCAGATGTTTTAAATTTATTGAGATGTGGTATTAAAAATGTGATAGCCGTTGAAGGGACATCTGTTCCAAAAACCATTATAGAGCTTAGTAGGAAAAAAATAGTAACTGTATTTACAGACGGTGATAGAGGAGGAGAGTTGATTTTAAAGGAGCTATTGCAAGTTTGTGATGTTGATTTTGTAGCAAGAGCCCCTCCTGGAAGGGAAGTTGAAGAATTATCTAAAAAAGAAATTATGAAGTGTTTAAGAAGCAAAGTCCCTGCTGAGCATATATTGGCTCAAATATTAAAAGATAGGCAAAAAGTTGATGAAAAAATTATATACAAAGATGAGATTAAACATATAGAAGTCCAGACAATACCTGAAATAAATATAACTCTCAATGATATGGAGGTTTCAAGTGTTAAATGTAATCCATCTAACGATAAAGAATTACCTCATAAATATAGCAAATACAGAAAGTTTTATGAAAAGCTTATTAAATTAGAAGATTCTAAGGCGTTAATTGTCAGTGGAGATGAAGAAAAAATTGTTGATATTAAAGATTTGGATGATAACATAGATAGTTATAAAACCGTTGATACAATTATAATTAATGGGACTGTTACTCAAAAACTTATAGACATTTTATATGAAAAGACAAATTTAATTTTCTGTAAGGATGCAAAAATTATAAAAAAGCCAGTGAATTTAACGGTTGTTAATTTTGGTGATTTAAATGCATAAGGATGAGTTAATTCAGTTGCACCAACTTCTCATTTATTTAAGGAAATATATTGAAAAAAAATACCACTGCAAAACCAGTGAATTTAAAGAATATGATGAGCTAAATATCTACCCTCATCATATCCATAGAACAAAGGCAGAGCATATATATGCCATCTTTTTATTATCAAGTATTATAGCAAAGATTTTATCAGATAATGGAAAAATCCCAAGAAGTGTTTCAAATTTGTTAAGAGTTAGTGGAGAAAAAATAAAAAAGGAAATTCAAAGAAAGAGATGCAAAATAAAAAATATAAACTCATAATTTTTAAGTGATAGGATGATAATGTTTGCATTGCCAAATAAAGGGAGAATTTCAGAGCCAGTAATGAAAGTTTTGGAGAAAGCAGGATTAAAGATTACCGTTAAAGGAAGGAGTTTATTTGCAAACACAGTAGATGACAACATCAAAGTAATGTTTGCAAGGGCAAGAGATATTCCTGAATTTGTGGCTGATGGTGTTGCAGATATAGGAGTAACTGGCTATGATTTGGTCTTAGAAAGAAATGTTGAAGATAAAGTTGATTTCCTATTAGATTTTGGCTTTGGATTTGCAAAGTTGGTTTTAGCCGCTCCAGAGAACTCAGAAATAAAAAGCGTTGATGATATAAAAGAAGGGATGAGAGTAGCGACAGAGTTTCCTAACTTAACAAAAAAATACTTTGAAAAATTAAATAAGAATGTTGAAATTATTGAACTTAGTGGAGCTACTGAAATAGCCCCATTTATAGGAATAGCTGACTTAATTAGTGATTTAACATCTACAGGAACAACTTTACGGCTAAATAGATTAAAAGTTATAGATGAAATTGTCTCATCAACCACAAGATTAATAGCCAATAAAAACAGTTTAAAAGATAAAGAGAAGAGAGAGAAAATAAATCAAATAGTTATTGCAATAAAAAGTGTTTTATTTGCTGAAACAAAAAGATTAATTATGATGAATGCTCCAAAAGATAAGGTTGAAGAAATTAGAAAGCTAATTCCAGGAATGAGTGGTCCAACAGTTTCTAAGGTTTTGTCTGACGATAATATGGTGGCTATTCATGCAGTTGTAAATGAGGATGAAATATTTACCTTAGTTCCTAAGCTTCATGCCTTAGGAGCGAGGGATATATTAATAGTGCCAATTGAGAGGATTTTATAAATTTATCCAAAAGTTTTATATACCAAAAGTCAATAAGTTGTTATACCTATTCTAAACCACGATGATACTACAGGGCTATTGTAAAAGCCCTGTAGGAGTGGGCAATTCCCTCCGGATTGCCCATTTTTTAGCAAAGAGATGAAGGAGGTTGAAAGATATGGCAGTTTATGTAAAATTTAAAGTTCCAGAGGATATACAGAAAGAGCTATTAGATGCAGTTGCAAAAGCACAAAAAATTAAGAAAGGAGCTAATGAAGTTACAAAGGCAGTTGAAAGAGGTATCGCAAAATTAGTTATCATTGCTGAGGATGTCAAACCAGAGGAGGTCGTTGCTCACCTCCCATACTTATGTGAAGAGAAAGGAATCCCTTACGCTTATGTTGCTTCAAAACAGGACTTAGGTAAAGCTGCTGGATTGGAAGTTGCTGCATCATCAGTTGCAATAATCAACGAAGGAAATGCTGAAGAATTCAAAGCATTAGTTGAAAAAGTAAATGCTTTGAAGCAGTAAATTATTATAATATTTATATTATATTATATGAAACACCACTTACCAACTTTTTTATAAATTTTAACTTTTACTATTTGTTAGGTGATGAGGATGGAAGATGAGTTTGTTTATAAAGAGGCAGTAGCCGCTGAGGTTATTGAAGTTATTGGTAGAACAGGAGTTACCGGAGGAATTATACAAGTTAGGTGTAAAATCTTAGGTGGAAAAGATACTGGAAGAGTTTTAGTTAGAAACGTTAAAGGTCCAGTTAAAGTTGGGGATATTATTATGTTAAGAGAGACAGAGAGAGAAGCAAGACCATTGGATAGGAGAAGATAAATAATTAATCTAAATTATTTTAAAATCACTGAAACATTATTAAAGAGGGATAGCTATGCCAGAATGGAGAACATGTAGCTTTTGCGGTTATGAAATTGAGCCAGGTAAAGGAAAAATGGTAGTAGAAAAAGATGGGACTGTCTTATATTTCTGCTCATCAAAATGTGAGAAAAGTTACAGAATGGGAAGAAACCCAAGAAAATTAAAATGGACTAAGGTCTATCAAGATATGAAAGCAGAGTTGAAGAAAGCTCAAGAATCACAATAAATAATATTTGGCTTTTTTGATATTTAATTTAAATTAAATTTACTTTCATTTTTTATAATAACCATTTATTTTTGGTGATAATGTTGAAATTTATCGATTTATTTTGTGGATGTGGGGGATTTTCAAGAGGGTTTGTGGAAGAGGACTTTGAGCCGTTGGTGGCTATAGAGCTAAATGAAGATGCCGCTTTTTCTTATGCATTAAATTTTAATGGCAGAATATATGAAAAAATAAGGCATGGAGAATTTAGATTGAAAGAATTAAAGGGCTATGTTGGAATCTATCCATTCAAATTTCCTTTTGAAGAGGAAGACATAAAATGGTTAAAAAGTTTGGGAACACTAAATGAAAAAACTGAAAAATTAAATCCTATTGTTATTAATGACGACATTAGGGAAATTCATTCAATTGAAATAGAAAAGTTCATCAAAAATAAAAAAGTAGATGTTATTATTGGCGGTCCTCCCTGCGAGGGATATACTGGAGCTAATCCAAAAAGAGAGAGAAATCCCTACAATAGATTATATAAAGATGAGACAGGAAGGTTAGTTTTAGAATATATAAGGATTGTTGGAGATTTACAACCAAAAATATTTGTTATGGAAAATGTTCCTGGCATTAAAGAGGTTAGGGGAGAGATAATAAAAGAGTTTAGAGAAATTGGTTATGAGGATGTTTATTTCAACACATTAAGAGCTGAAGATTACGGAAATCCATCTGTTAGGAGGAGGGTTTTTGTCTCAAATATAGAAATTAATCCAGAAAAAACTCAGCCAAAAACTGTTGTTGAGGCAATAGGGGACTTAATGTATAAAGGTAGAGATGTCCCAAATCATGAATTTGCCGCTCTACCTGCAAGATTTAGGAAGAGAGTCCATAAATTAGGTTGGGGAGATGCATTTATCTATTTCAAAGGGGCTAATAGAAGGTTAGGGAATTATATAAGGTTGCATCCACTTAAATTAGCTGAGACAGTTATGGGTAAAAGGTTCTTTATCCACCCCTATGAAGATAGATTATTAACTCCAAGAGAACAGGCAAGGTTGATGAGCTATCCAGATTATCATCTATTTGCTGGAGGTATAAGAAGCTGTTATAATCAGATTGGAGAAAGCGTCCCTGTGGCTTTAAGTAGAGCTATAGCCAGGGTGGTCAAGGAGAATCTATAATTTACACCTCCGAGCGAAGCGAGGAGGTGTTATATTTTGGTGAAGTGGAAAGCTCTGCTTTCCAGCTATGAAAATCTTTGATTTTCATTCAACTTTTACTAAAAGGTTCGGCGGAGAGTGTTCCTGTAGCCCTAAGTAGGGCAATAGCCTATTTTTATTATCCTTTATAGAGGAACTTTTATATTGGTGATGTTATGGGAATTGAAGAAGAAATTAGAAGGATAGAAGAAGAATTAAAGAAAACACCATATAATAAAGCTACACAGAAACACATTGGTAGATTAAAAGCAAAATTAGCTAAATTAAGGGAGCAAGCTCAAAGTAGAGGGGGAGGCGGAGGAGGAAAGGGTTATGCTGTAAAAAAGAGTGGAGATGCCACTGTGGCTTTTGTGGGATTTCCATCCGTTGGAAAATCCACCCTGCTAAACAAATTAACAAATGCTAAATCAGAAGTTGGAGCTTATGCATTCACTACCCTAACAATTGTCCCGGGGATTATGGAGCATAAAGGGGCAAAAATTCAACTTTTGGATGCTCCCGGAATTATAGTTGGTGCTTCATCAGGAAAAGGTAGAGGGACTGAGGTTTTATCAGCGGTTAGAAGTGCAGATATGATTTTATTAACAGTAGATATCTACACATTGGAACATCTTCCAGTTATTGAAAAAGAACTTTACAATGTTGGGATTAGGTTAGACCAAACCCCTCCTGATGTTAAAATTAAAGTCAAAGATAGAGGAGGGATTAATGTTAGCTCAACAGTTCCATTAACCCATATAGATGAAGATATCATTGAGGCGATATTGAACGAGTATAGAATACATAACGCAGATGTAGTTATAAGGGAGGATATTACATTAGAGCAGTTTATTGATGTTGTTGCTGGAAATAGAGTTTATATTCCATCTTTGGTAGTTGTGAATAAGATAGATTTGGCTGATGAAGAATATTTAAAATATATAAAACAAAAATTGGAAGAATTTGGGAAGGATTATATTTTAGTTTCTGGGAATAAAGGAATTAACTTAGATTTATTGAAAGATAAAATCTATGAAAAGTTAGGATTTATAAAGATTTATTTGAAGCCACAAGGGAAAAAACCAGATTTTGATGAACCACTAATTATGAGAAGAGGGGCTACTGTAAAAGATGTTTGTGAGAAACTGCATAAAGATTTCGTTAGAAATTTCAGGTATGCTCAAGTTTGGGGAAAGTCAGCAAAACACCCAGGGCAGAGAGTTGGATTAGACCATAAATTAGAGGACGAGGATATTTTAACAATTGTTATAAAGAGATAATGCGTTAAATGGTGGTAAAATTGGTTAATAACGAACTTAAAATTTTATCGGGAAAATTAAGAGATATATTTAGGGAAATTTATAATAAAATAAAAAAATGATGAGAATATTAACGATAGAAATTTGGACGATAAGGTTTTAAGTTTATTAAAAGACTATACAATCTCTGAAGAAAACTTAAAAATTGAATTTTCTGAACCAAAGGATGAAATATATTCCTATGAAGGTAGAAGGACACCTTATGATTTATTATGCTATGGAATAATAAATGGAAAGAATTTTTTAATATTCATAAACAATAAATTTGGTAATTTAAGAAGTAATACAAGAAACGATGTAACAACATACAATAACCTTTTACGTCTATATTTGGGTATAAAACGGCAGAGATTAACGTCAGAAATAACCATAAATGGAGAATCGGTCTATAATAGAATTTCAGGTAATGAAATTGTATCTTATGGAATTTTTGTTGTTGATAAGTATAGAAGAGGATACAAATTTTTCTTATTAGAAGAGATTAAGGACGATTTTTATGTTAATCCAAGAAATTACATGTTTCAGATAAGGTATAACCCAAATCTTGGTGACCCAATAGATTACTTTGCTTTTGTTAAAAAACTTATAGATGCAGTTTTAGAATCTTTAGAAAAGTCATTAAATTCAATAAAAACAGAAATTCTTGTCTTGAACTCAATAAAAATCCAACTGATTAATATTAAAGAGGGCAAACATGGAGAAGATTAGCTTTGTTGAAACTCCAAAAGAAATAGCTGAATTAATGATAAATCTTTCTACAATCCCAAAAAATGGATTGGTATTGGATACTGGATGCGGAAAAGGAATATTTTTAGAGGTATTAAGAGAATTTAGATACAAAAATTGTGTGGGTATTGAAATAGATAAAGATTTATACAACCACTGCAAGGCAAAATTTGATGAATTTGAGATAATTTTAGGAGATTATTTAAGCCATAACTTTAAAGAAAAATTTGATTTAATTGTTGGAAATCCTCCCTATGCTCATTTTAATAATCTTCCAGAATCTATAAAAAAAGAAGTAAAACGAATTATAGGCACAAGTGAGGGAGACATTTATTATGCTTTCATTATAAAATCAATAAATCTTTTGAAAGATGGTGGAGAGTTGATTTATATTGTTCCATATCACTTTTTTTACAATACCTATGCAAAAATTGTAAGAGACAACATTCTAAAACATGGAAAATTGGATATAATTATTGATTTGGATGAAGTTAGGTTATTTAAAAATGAAAATCCTGAAACAATAATATTTAAGTTTAAAAAAGGAGAATTTAACCACAAATCTGAAAAAATTGATGTTATTAGAATTATCTCAAAAAAAGTTAAATTAAAAGAGATAAAAGAAAAAGCTATTAATGCATTAAATACAAAAAAATCAAACGATATTTTTGAATACATGGAAATTCCTCATTACACTACACCAGAACCTTGGTCTACCTTTTTTACAAACATCCCGGATTTTCCTTATGTGTTATTAAAGGATATAGCAAAAGTCGGAGTTGGGTTGGTTTCTGGATTTGATGAGGCATTTTTATTAAATGAGGATGACATCTCAAAGCTAAATGAAGATGAAAAACAACTTATAAAAAATTTTGTTAAGGCAAAAAACTGTAAAAGGTTTGTAGTTGAGGGATTTGTTCAATATATATTAATTGAAGACAACCTAAAAGATGAAAAAATATTTAAAACCAAATATTCAAACATATATAAAAAATTATTGAAGTTTAAAGAGAAAATGGAGAATAGATACCTTCCAAAAAACAAAAAATGGTTTAATTGGCAGGCATTGAGAAACTATAAATTTTTAATAAAAAATCTAAATAAAAAACGAATATATGTTCCAACTTTAGACAGAAAACCATATAATAGGTTTAGTTTAGGAGATGATGGATTATTGCCTTCTGGTGATGTTATATTTATCCAACCCTACAACGATGATGATATATACTTTTTGTTAGGATATTTAAACAGTTCATTTTTTAGAAATTATTATCTTGCAAATGGTGGAAGGAGAGGAGGAAGAGTAGCATTTACACAAAAATTGTTAGAAAATGCAAAAATTCCTCTATTCTCAGATGAAGTTAAAGAAAAAATAAAACATATAGTCAGGATTATTATCCACAACTTAAAAAATGGGAAAGATGTTAAAAACTTAGAAAAGCAGATTGATGATGTTATATACTCTGCAATAAATAACAATCAATTTAAAGGTTACCAAACTACACTAAAAAACTTTATTAAAATCAAAACTTAAAGGATGAAAGTATGGAGATTGAAGGATATGAAAAAATTATAAGGGCGGGAAAAATAGCTTCTAAGGTTAGAGAAGAAGCAATAAAATTAATAAAACCAGGAGTTAAATTGTTAGAGGTTGCTGAATTTG
>JBDOKN010000111.1:0-1505 GCA_039833665.1 Methanocaldococcus sp. | reverse complement strand
ATAAGTGGAATAATTGTTAAAGAAAGTCAAATTCCTACAAAATATTCAATAGATATGATGAAGATTTTAAAGCACAGAGGGAGAGATAACTCTGGGCTATTGTTAGATGATGAAGTCATATATTTTAATAGTTTTGAGGATGTTGAAGATTTAGAGGATGAGCTTATTGGAAATTTAAGCTTAGCACACAACAGATTGGCAATCGTTGGAAGGTATGGGGTTCAGCCAATACCAAATGAGGATGAGACAATATGGCTAATTTGTAATGGAGAGATTTATAATTATATCGAGTTGAGGGAATATCTAAAACAAAAACATGAATTTAGGACAGACAGTGATAATGAAGTTATAGTCCATCTATATGAAGATGAGAAGTTGGAAGAGTTAGATGGAGATTATGCTTTTGCCATATATGATAAATCTAAGAATGTTGTGATATTGGCAAGGGACACGTTTGGAGTTAAGCCATTGTTTTATGTAGATAGGGACAAATACTTTGCATTTGCCTCTGAAAGAAAGGCATTGTGGCATCTACTTATAAATATCGATGGCTGTGAAAGAGATTTAGATGAGCTAAATAGCAAAATTAAAACATTGAAGCCAAATTCACAGCTGATTTATTATTTAGATGATAATAGGTTTGAGATTATTGAGGGCTTTAAAAAAATGGAGTTAAATTACATGAAAGAGAGGAGTTATGAGGAAGCTAAGGAGTATTTAGATAAGGCATTAAAAAAGGCAGTTTTAAAGAGGGTTAGAGGTTTGGATAGAGTAGGAATTATATGCTCTGGAGGAGTTGATAGCTCTTTAATTGCTAAATTATCCTCTCTATACTGTGAAGTTATATTATATGCCGTTGGAACTGAAAATAGTGAAGATTTGATTTATGCTGAAAGGTTAGCTAAGGATTTGAATTTAAAGCTAAGAAAGAAGATTATTTCAGAAGAGGAGTATGAAAAGTATGTATTTAAAGTAGCTAAGGCAATAGATGAAGTTGATTTGATGAAGATTGGAGTTGGAATCCCCATCTATGTGGCATCAGAGATGGCTAATGAAGACGGTTTAAAGGTTGTTCTATCTGGGCAGGGGGCAGATGAGTTGTTTGGCGGCTATGCAAGGCATGAGAGGATTTATAGGGAGAGAGGTGAGGAAGAGTTAAAAAAAGAGCTATTAAAGGATGTTTATAATCTATATAAGGTAAATTTGGAGAGAGATGACCACTGCACAATGGCCAATGGTGTTGAGTTGAGAGTCCCTTTCTTGGATGAGGAAGTTGTTGAAATTGCTTTATCAATTCCAGTGGATTATAAAATATCCAAACTTAGAAAGAAGATTTTAAGGGATGTTGCCTCCCAGTATTTACCAGATTATATTGCATTTAGACCAAAAAAAGCCGCTCAATATGGAAGTGGTGGAGAGAAGATGATTTACAAGGTTGCTAAGAAGTATGGCTATTCAAAAAAGAGGATTAATGAGTTTTTAGATATGTTGAAGAGAAAAATCAT
>JBDOKN010000110.1:0-3345 GCA_039833665.1 Methanocaldococcus sp. | reverse complement strand
TAAGATGTTTCATTATAGTCAATAATTTAATACTAAAACAATTAAATATCATCTATTTTTGGAATATAGTTTGATTTTATTATCCCTTTTATTTTAAAGGCAGTTTATGTTTGATATTTCTAATTTTGTAAAATTATTTTGCCCAATTAGATTAACGAAATCTTAAGAACTGAAATTAATTCATTTTTGTTTCATTATTATGAAACATTATTTAATTCCTTATGAACCAAATTTGCCAAAGAACCAAAAACTTTATATACTTAATATCCCATACAATATACTCGGAGGTGAGAATGTGAAATTCATAGAAGAATTTAGTGGGTTAATAAAGATGCTGAGATTCTTTGTAAGAACGAAGAATTTCAGCTATATTGATAGAATAGGAAATGCTTTAACTTATGAACCGGTTGAAGTGGCAATAAAAGATGCGTTGAGAGATTTTCAGTCAATATACAACAGTGCAAAAATTGAAGATGGAAAAAAAGTCATCTACGATAAAGAAACAAATAAGCCAATATATCTACCAAGTATTCCAAGTTCAGAAGAAGTTGAGGAATTTCTGAAAAAAGCTAAGGAAGATATTGGCTATGCAAGAAAGTTAGCAATCTTTGCCTTAACAATTCCACAAAAAGGGGGTGAAGAATAATGTTTGTAAGTATTGGTGTTAGATTTGAGGCAAACGTTGAAGCTTTGAATATGGTTGAGACGGCTGGAAACTACTCAAAGCATAGGAGAGTTCCATACATCATAGAAGAGGATGGAAAGTTAAAAACCATCTATGTCCCAGCAATGAGTGGAGAAAGCTTAGGACATGCATATCAAGAGTTATTGGTTAAAGAAAGTAAAGCTTTAAACCTTCCAGTTTGTGAAGATTGTGAAAAATTTGAGTTTTTTAAATCAATGAACAAAAAACATTTGGAGAAAAAAATAAAACCAATACCAAAAGACAGAGAGAAGATAGAAGAAGTTATAATAAAATCATGTGTTATTGAGGATGTTGGGGGCTTTTTGTATGCTGAAAAACCCCCAGTAAAAAGAACGTCAGCATTCCAGTTTAGCTACGCACTACCAATAAAATCTATAGCTATTTATGCAACAACAGAACCCCAACTTCACGCAAGACATGCACAAACTGTAGGGGAGAAGAAAGAAGGGGCATCTGAGCAGATGATTTACTATGTGGAGACAGGAACGGCAATCTATGGTTTTACATTTAATATTGACTTGGATGCCATTGGAATAAGTGGTTTAACAAATAAACCAGTAGTTGATGAAGAGAGCATTAAAAAAAGAAGAGAGGCATCTTTAAAGGCAATATTTAGAATGCTGTCTTCTCAACAATTTGGGGCGAAACTTTCAAGATTTTTCCCAGTTGGAAACATAATGGAAATTGCAATAGCAATAACTGAGCATCCGTTTAGTGTAACATCTCCAATATACGACAACTACATAGAAAAAACTGAAAAGAGATTGAAAGTTGTTGCAGATACATTTGGAGAGGAAACAAAGTTCATAACAACAGATGATGAGAAAACACCAGAAGAATGTTTAGCAGAGATGATTAACTATCTAAGAAATAAAAATATCATCTGAGGTGATTTTCCTTGCCCTACTTTTTAATTATTGAAGCAAAACCAAGTGGTATCTTAGCTCTACGTTCATCTCCACAGAGTAAAATGCGTTCAGCATTTAGATATCCAACTCCAACATCTTTAATTGGGGCAATAAGCTACCCCCTATTTCATGTTAAAGGATTGCGTAAGGAGGTTATAGATGGGGATAGATGCTCTGTAGAGATACTGAAAAATTTGTTTAAAACAGTTACTGTAAAAGTTGAAGGAAATCCAGTGATTTATGGTTCAATATTGAGAATTAATAGGTTTCATAGAAAAGAAGTAGAAAGTGCAATCACATCTCTACCAACGAGCATAATGTATGGGGAGAAAGATTTCAAAATAAAAATTGCCTACATATTTAACGATGAGGTTTTGGAAAGTTCAGAATATACAATAAAAGATTTTGAAAGGGCTGGATGGGGAATTGTAAGGATTGGTTCAAGAGAATCTGTTGTTTCTGTTGAGAATGTTGTTGTTGGAAAGAGTAAGATTAAAGAAGGAAATGAAGTTGAAACTGAATATTCATTTGAATTTAAAAATATATCTGATTATGATGGGAGGGGTTTGTTACAAGCAGTGGTTGATTGGAGAGAGGAGCTAACAAATTACACCAATGCAAAGAAGATGGTTGTTGTCTATCCGATTGGTAAAGTGAAGGTTTTTGGAGATTTGAGGTTTATCGATGCCAATGGAGAGGTGGTTCTATTATGATTCCAATAGATGGTCTTACAAAAGAGATTTTAATGCATGGATTGTCTCGAATAATGATTGAAGATTTTGATGAGATTGACAACTCTACTTTGGCAGAGATTTTCAAAAACTATGTTGATAGTTTTAAAGAAAAACTCAAAAATGCCGGTTCAAGTAAGTTATCAAGAAATGATAAAGGGTCATATAAAAAAACATATCAAAATTGGTTTAATACAAACCCACCAGAAGAGTATGTATCTTTAATGCTTGATATTATTGAAAAGACCATAACTCTCTTAGAAGACAATAAAATTGATGCAAAAAAATCTTTAGGGACTATAAAAGTTGGAAAAAATTCTGTTGATTTTGGAGTTCCATACAATGGGAGTTACGCAATCCTACCAGCAATCATAAAGCAAGTTGAATACTATGAGTTTTTAAGTGAGTTTTTAACACCAACCACTGGAAAAAAATCTATGATAAACCTTGACCCAATTTGGTTTAGCATATTGGCTGTTGGGTTTTTAACATGCTTTGCAGGATATTATGGTGGAAAATACTATTTAATGCTGAAAAATGATATTGAGAGGTATTATTTGGCAATAAAATATGGTATGGAAGAAGAAAAATATGAATTGTTAAAAATCTTAGAGGATTTAGAAATATTGACAGACATAAACATACAAAAAAGGTTCTCACTTGAAGTTGAGGAGATTTATGAGCTATTATTATCAATGGAACTTGCAAAGAAAAAAGCTTCTGGCAAAGTGTTTCCTATAACTTTGTATGTTATTGAACTTAGTGGTAATGTATATCTTGCAAAAAATGTCCTTGAACTTGATTTAAGAAATAGCTTGGATTTTATGAAGAAATATATTGATAGAATTAAAAACTATTTCATGTTTGAATCCTCTGATGCAAAAATTCCTCTTGAAGAACTTTTACATTTGGCATTAAAAGAACTTAAAAACCCAATAAATGAAGATAACGAAAATCTTGCCTATATCATGGTCAAAGATTTGTATAGGGCAATAAATTC
>JBDOKN010000109.1:0-11570 GCA_039833665.1 Methanocaldococcus sp. | reverse complement strand
AAAAGTGGCATCAGTCGGCTTGCTACTCATCACAACTCAGACGGGGATAAACGTCATCATCTGCCAAATAAACATTTTAACTTTACATTTATTTAAAATTTATTAAGTATGTTATTACTCAAATCAAATATTTTATTTATAAATAATACAAAAAATTAATTTTTAACATATCCAAAAAACTAAATCCCTATATTGACATTTTTAAAGAGATATTAGTTTATATAAGCTTATATAAAAGAAATTAATGATACTTGGTCAATTAGAATCTTTTTTAAGGTTTTATTACTTGGAGGTGAATTTTGTGACTAATAGAATAGAAATTGCCCCTACAACCAGGCATGAAGGACATGCAAAATTAATTTTAGAGGTTGATGAAGAAGGGATTGTAAATAAGGCATATTATTTAAACACAACCCCAGTTAGAGGATTTGAAACAATGTTAAAGGGCAAGCCAGCAGAGTTTGCTCCAATAGCAGTGATGAGAATCTGTGGAATCTGCCAAACTACGCATGGAATTGCCTCCTGTGAAGCTATAGAGAACGCTATTGACTGTGAAGTTCCAGAAGATGGTTTGTTATTAAGAGAGTTGGTAGGAATAGGAAATAGATTACATTCCCACCCATTACATCATCTATTAACGATTGACGACTTCTTAAAACCAGATGAGACAGAGTTAAAAATTGAGTTAATAAAATTAATCCAAAGAATGAGAAAAGTTGGGCAGTTAATTGTAGATGTTGTAGGTGGGGAAGGAATTCACCCACCAAACATTGTAATTGGTGGAATGAGAACAAACATAACAGAAAGAGCTAAATCAAAGCTATACTATGCTTTAAGACAGTATATAAAGGATGCTAATGAATTATATGAAAAATATACTGAACTAATTGAGAGATATTTAGATGAAATAGGAATTCCTGACTTAGGAGCTCATGAATACCCGTATATAGCTACACATACAACTTATGGAGACAGATATGCAATAAACTGGGATGATGTAACTGAAATCCCAGCTCAAAGATACTACGACGATGAAGAGGCAAGACAAACAACAACAGTTCAAATTCCTTTATATGCTGGAGTCCCTGCTGAGGGAGGACCAAGAGCAAGAATGGTTAAATTTGGTAATTTTAGAGAGGGAGGAAGTGCAATGGATATAAACATTGCAAGAGCTCAGGAGAACCTTGGAGGAGCTTATAGAGCTTTAGAGATTTTAGATGAACTTAACTTAAATGGGAAGACAAGGGCTGAGGTAGAATATAAAGATGGATTTGGTATAGGAGTTCACGAAGCTCCAAGGGCAACAAACACACACATGGCAGAAGTTGGAAAGGATGGAAGAATTAAAAGTTATAGAATTATAGCGGCATCAACATGGAACTTCCCAATCGTTGAAAAGGCAATTGAGGGCTATCCACAGCAATACGCAGAAGTTATAATGAGAGCTTATGACATATGAGCTTCATGTGCAACCCACATAATAGTTAAAGATGAAGAGACAAAAGAGATTATAGAAGTTAGAAAAACGTTATAATGCCTCAAGGGGAACCCGAAAGGGACCCGAGAGGCATAACAGGACTTTCACAGCTATATGCACTTTGGAACTTTGACATCTTTGGATGTCTATATTCCATTGAATATTTATTCTGCGAAAGTCCTTATTCTCTTGAGAGTTTAAATTTAATATCTTAAAAACTTAAAATGAATGAAACCATGAAGGTAGAAATAATAAACCAAGATGATGAATTGTTTGATTTAACACCTTCCTATTTAAAAAAGGAAATTATGGTCTTAGCTTGTGGAAATATATTATTTGCCGATGATGGCTTTAGCGTTCATGTCATTGAAAAATTAAACAAAATCTTAACTGATGAAGAAAAGCAAAAAATAGCATTGGTTGATGCTGGAGCTGGTGCCCCTCAGCAAGTTCTAACATTGATAGATGAAAACTCTAAAACAAAAAAGATAATTGTCGTTGATGTAATTGATTGGGGATTAAAACCTGGGGAAATTAAGATAATTGAAAAGGATGAACTTCCAAATCCAAAATATCATAGATTGGACTCACATGATTGGCCATTAGCTCCTTTATTGAGGGAAGTTGCTGAAAAATACAATATAGATGTTAAAGTTGTTGGCTGCCAAGCAAAATACATCTCTGAACCAGATGTTTATATTGGGCTGAGTGAAGAGGTTGAAAAGGCAGTTGAAAAGGCCGTTGAGATAATTCTTAGAGAGTTAAGAGGTGATTAAAGTGGTTAAAGTTGCTCATGTCCAATTATGCAGTTGTTGTGGCTGTTTAGTTTCTTTATCAGACACTTATGAAAAGCTTTTAGATGTTTTGAATTCAATTGAGTTAGTTTATTGCCAGACGTTAGCTGATGTTAGAGAAATCCCTGAATGTGATATTGCCTTAGTTGAGGGAAGTGTGTGCTTAGATGACCATCACTCATTGGAAGTAGCTCAGGAAGTTAGGAAAAAGGCAAAAATCGTTGTTGCCTTAGGAGCTTGTGCAGCAACAGGAGGGGTTACAAGATACTGTAAAGGAAATCAATTATCAAAGCCAGTTCATAGCTCATTTTCTCCATTAACTGAGGTTATTAAGGTAGATTTAGCAATACCTGGATGCCCACCATCACCAGAAGCAATTGTTTCAGTAATAACAGCAGCATTAAACGGAGATATGGAGTATCTACAACCTTATGCTGAATTGGCAGAAAAAGGAAGTGAGGCATGTGGATGCGATGTTATCAACAAAGTGGTTAATAAATCCCTCTGCATGGGTTGTGGAACCTGTGCTGCTGCTTGTCCAACCAGAGCTATAGAGATGTTAGATGGAAGACCAAACATTTTAAAAGAACTCTGCATTAAGTGTGGAGCTTGCTCAGTCCAGTGTCCAAGAATTAGATTCCCAGAGTTAGTTGAGAAGATAGAATAAATAAAATATATAATATAATTTTTTGAGGTGGAATGGGATGAATCCTTTTGGAAGCTATAAAAAAGTTGTATCAGCAAGAAGTACATTAAAAGAGGTTTTGAAGAAGGCACAAGATGGGGGGATTGTCTCAACAGCTTTTATTTATGGTTTGGAAAATAATTTATTAGATGGGGTCGTAGTTGCAGATAATGCTGGAGAATTCAAAGCAATTCCTAAGGTAGCCACAACACCAGAAGAGGTCTTAGAAGCGGCAGGAACAAAATATACCGTCTGCCCCAATATATCAGTATTAAAGAGTGCTGTTAGAGAATATGGATGTGAAAAAATCGGAGTTGTAGGAACACCATGCCAAGTTAGGGCTGTTAGGAAGTTGATGAAGTATCCGGTAGGATTTAGGCATGTCCCAGATAAGATTGCTTTAATTATAGGGATATTCTGCATGGAAAACTTCCCATACCAAGGATTAAAGTTAATTGTTGAAGAACATTGCGGAGTTAAGATGGAGGATGTTGTTAAAATGGATATTGGTAAGGGTAAGTTTTGGGTCTATACAAGATGGGGAGAAACAAAAGCAATCAAGTTAAAAGAGACACATCCTTATGAGCAAATCGCTTGCCACGTTTGCACTGACTATACAGCAGAGTTGGCAGATATTTCAACAGGTTCAGTCGGAAGTCCAGACGGATGGAGCACTGTGTTTATAAGAACTTCTAAGGGTGAAGAGATATTCAACAAGATGGTTGAAGATGGATATTTAGAAGTTAAACCAATAGAAGAAGTTAAACCAGGATTAGGATTAGTTGAAAAATTAGCACTGCAAAAGAAAGAGAAAAACATGAAAGAAATAGAACATAGAAAAGAGCTCGGACTACCTGTTCCATACTAAAAACTCTACACTATTTTCTCTTTTCTTTTTTATTCCAACTGTCTAATTTTCATTAGTGTATTATTATTTTTCACAAAAGCTATTTTTTGAATTTATAAGTTTTAAATATCTAATGAGGTTATTCTATTTTTTGGTGGTAAAAAATGAAAACTGACATCTTAATTATAGGCGGAGGAGGAGCCGCTGCAAGGGCGGCAATAGAATGCAGAGATAAGAATGTCATAATAGCTGTTAAGGGATTATTTGGAAAGAGTGGATGCACGGTTATGGCTGAGGGTGGATATAATGCTGTCTTTAACCCAAAAGATAGCTTTAAGAAGCATTTTTATGATACAGTTAAAGGAGGGGGATTTATAAACAATCCAAAGTTGGTGGAGATTTTAGTTAAAAACTCCCCTAAAGAACTTTTAAACTTAGAGAAGTTTGGGGCTTTGTTTGATAGAAATGAAAATGGTTTTATAGCTCAAAGGCCATTTGGTGGGCAGAGTTTTAATAGAACTTGCTATTGTGGAGATAGAACGGGACATGAGATAATGAAAGGTTTAATGGAATACATATCAAAATTTGAGAGAATTAAGATTTTGGAGGAGGTTATGGCAATAAAGTTGATTGTTAAAGATAATAGATGTTATGGAGCAATATTTTTAGATTTAAAAACTGGGGAAGTATTTCCAATATTTGCCAAGGCAACAATATTAGCTACTGGAGGGGCTGGACAACTCTATCCTATAACCTCAAATCCTATACAAAAGACAGGGGATGGGTTTGCTATCGCTTATAATGAAGGAGCTGAGCTAATAGATATGGAGATGGTTCAATTCCATCCAACAGGAATGGTTGGAACAGGAATTTTAGTTACAGAGGCAGTTAGAGGGGAAGGGGGAATTTTATACAATAAATATAAAGAAAGGTTTATGGCAAGGTATGACAAGGAGAGAATGGAGTTATCAACAAGGGACGTTGTTGCAAGAGCAATTTATAGAGAGATTCAAGAGGGTAGAGGAGTTGATGGAGGAGTTTATTTGGATGTTTCCCATTTGCCTAATGAAGTTATTGAAAAGAAGTTAGAAACAATGTTTAGGCAGTTTTTAAGAGTTGGGATAGATATCAGAAAGGAGCCAATGATTGTTTCCCCAACTGCCCATCACTTTATGGGGGGTTTAAGAATTAATGAAAGATGTGAAACCAATATAACTGGTTTATTTGCTTGTGGAGAAGTTACGGGAGGAGTTCATGGAGCTAATAGGTTGGGAGGTAACGCCTTAGCAGATACTCAGGTATTTGGTGCTATTGCTGGAAAATCTGCCAAAGAGTTTGTTGAAGATTGTGAATTTGATAATATTAGTGTTGAAGAAGATATTGCCAAGATTCTGGAAGGGACAAATAGCTTAGAAGGAGATTTAAACGTCTATAATTTAATTGACAAGTTAAAAAAGGTTATGTGGGATTATGTATCCATAATTAGAAATGAAGAGGGATTAAAAAACGCTTTGAAAGAAGTTGAAGAAATTGAGAATAATATATCTGATGTTAAAGTTAATGGGATTATTGATTTACAAAAATATTTTGAATTAAAAAACATGGTTGTTGTTGCTAAGTTAATTATAAAATCTGCTTTATATAGGGAGGAGAGTAGAGGAGCTCATTATAGGGAAGATGTTCCAGAAACAAAAGAAGAATGGAGAGGAAATATTATTATAAAAGGAAAAAAGATATGGTTTGAAAAGTTGGATTACGATGTTAATGAATATCTAAAAAATCTTTAAAAAGTTTGGCTCAGTCGCGGGAGTAGTCATCATAAAGCAAGGAAATCAGATAGCGAAATTCTCATCATCGCCAAACATATTTTTTATAAATCTCCTATCATTCCCTTAACAATTATCTCAGTTGCTTCGTCCTCATCCAATCCCTTAGCCATCAATGTCTCTAATTGCTTTTTATCAACACTACCTATTGCCGCTTCATGAGTTATTCTTGCCCTATCATCCCTAACAACAACTATTGGTATAGATTCAACCTCTGCATTTCCTTTAACTATCTCAGCACAATCAATATGTCCTTTGCTATATGGAGCATTTCCTTCAATCTTTAACTTTAAAGATATTTTTGCATTATCCATTGCCGCTCCTCTACTCTTTATAATGCATTTGGCATTTTCTCCATTTAACTTAACTATTTCATTGGTTTTAACTACGTCATCTTTTATAGCGTAAGTTCTCGTTGTTATATCAACTATTGCATCTTTTTTTGCAATAATCTCCTGATTTATATCTAACACTCCTATTCTACCTTTTGTTAGTGTAAAGTTTGATATATAGATGCCTCCTTCATCAATCTCAACTTTTACAGTTGGTTTAACTAATATATCTCCTTCCATACCATGGTAGTGGAATTCATTATAGGAGAACTTTGCATTTTTTCCTATCTTTACAATGGCATTCATTATATGCTTAATTCCTTTACCTTTTGGAAATGAACAATGAGACATTAGAGAGATAGAGCTATCTTCCTCTAAGATAATTTCAACATCTATAATTTGGGATACATTTTCCTCAGTAATTCCAAAGCACATATGGATTGGATACCTAAATTTATAGCCCTTTTTAACAACAATCTTTGTTTTTATTTTTCCATCCTCTTCCTTTCCTTCCAATATAATCCCTTCATCTCCCTGAACATTTATAATTTTATTTTCCTTAACAATTATTCTTGGGCCTTTGCCATGAACGATTTCCTCTGGTTTTTCAGAAGTGTATTTTATTGCTTCAATTATTTCCATTAATTCTTCTTTGATGCTCATAATATCACTCATAATTTATTGTTTATCTTTTTCTTCTGGGACTTTCTTATAGCATTTTCCACACTCTTTTTTGTAAAACTCTCCAACTTCTTTTGGGTTTCCACTCTTTATAACTTCCCCAGCACAAATTAAAGAAGCCCTATCTGCATGTTCAGCCAATTCTTCGCTATGTGTAACGACTAATAAAGAACATCCTTTTTCTTTCAAATAATCAAAAACTCTCTTAATCTCATCAAATGACACCATATCTATTCCACTATCTGGTTCGTCCAAAATGGCTAAGTCCGGCTCCATACATATTATTGAAGCTAACTCCACTCTCTTCCTCTCTCCCCCACTTAGTGTTTCATCCACATATCTATCTAAATACTTATCTGGGTCTAAATTAACAAGTTTTAAAGCTTCTTTAATTTTTTCTTCTGCCATTTTTCTATCTTTCTTATATTTTTCATTCATTCCAAGCATTAAATAATTTTTAACTTTAATACCCTCAAATCTGGCTGGTTCTTGCCATGCTAATGTTAATCCCATTCTTGCTCTTTCAGTAATGTTTTTATTGGTTATATCAACACCTTTAAATATTATCTTCCCTCTACTTGGCTTATAGCCAGAAATTCCCATTAATGTATAAGCTAATGTAGATTTTCCAGCTCCATTAGGTCCTATAATTGCATGAATCTCATTCTCCTTTATATCTAAATTTACGCCTTTTAAAATCTCTCTATTTCCCCTATAAACATGTAAGTCCTCTACCTTTAATAACATAATAATCACCAAAAGTTATAAATACTTCTTTAATGAATGTCTATTAAAAGTGCGTATAACTCTTTAAAACATTATACAATAAAAACATTACTCTCCCCATATGGGAGTAAAATAAGGCAAAATTATAAAATAAAAATAAGAGCTGGTCTCTTTGGACTGGCGACCATCGGGTGATAGAATGGCAAGAATGCACGCAAGAAAAAGAGGTCGCTCCGGTTCAAAGAGACCCGTCAGGAAGGAAGTTCCTGAATGGGTCCAATACACACCGGAGCAAGTAGAGGAGTTAGTAGTAGAGTTGGCTAAGAAAGGTTATCAGTCAGCACAGATTGGATTGATATTGAGAGACACCTACGGGATACCAGATGTTAAATTAATAACCGGTAAAAAGATAAGTAAGATAATGAAAGAACATGGTTTATATCCAAAAGTTCCAGAGGACTTGTTAAACTTAATGAGAAGGGCTGTTAATTTAAGAAAACACTTAGAACAGCATCCAAAGGACTTGCATTCAAAAAGAGGATTGCAGTTAATTGAATCAAAGATTAGAAGATTGGTTAAATACTACAAGTCAAGAGGAGTTTTACCAGCAGATTGGAGATATACACCAGAAAAAGCAAGATTGTTGGTCGAGCAAGCATAAAGCTTTTTTTCTCTTTTATTTTTATCTTAAAATAACTTCAATATAAGTGATTTTATGGAGGAGAAAATTAAAATTAAAGATTTTTATATAACAATTGATAGATGCTTGGTTTATAAGGACTATGCTATAATAGCTGATACACATATTGGTTTTGATGTCTTTTTTGGTGAAGGAGGGGCTAACTTCCCATTACTGCAAAAGGATGAAGTTGTAAAGAGGGCTTTAAACATAATTGATAAATATAAAATTAGCAATATAATAATTAATGGAGATGTAAAACACAACTTTAAACCTTATCCAAGGGAAATTAAATTCCTAAAAGAATTCATAGAATTTATGAGGGAGTATGTTGATGTTATTTTAATTAAAGGAAATCATGACACCTTTATTTCAACTACTGGCTACGAAATCTTTGATTACTTTGAACTTGGTAATTATTTAATATTTCATGGAGATAAAAAGATAAATATAGATAAAGATTTATTGAAAAATAAATTTTGGATTTTAGGGCATGAGCATCCTTCAATAAAGCTTAGGGATGATGTTGGAGCCATTTTGAAATTTCCAGTGTATTTGTTAAATAAAAATTACATTGTTCTACCAGCTTTTAACCCTTTATCTCCGGGAAATGATTTAATTAACAATCCAGCTTCATCTAAAATTATAAAAAAAGATTATTTGGATTCTGAGATTATAGCCATAACTGATATTGGGCTTTTAAATTTTGGAACACTTAGAGATTTAAGGGAATTTGCACTGCATTTATAAGTTTTATTCTTTTAAGTAGAAAGCCATAGTATCCTCATCCAATATAAGTCCCTTTTTCCATTTTACAAATAGGTAGTATTTATCTTTCTTATCATCAGATAATTCTTTTTCAATTCTTTTAGCTATAATTCTTATAGGATTTTTTCCAATTCTTTCCTCAAAGTCCTTAAAACTTTCAAATTTCTTTGCTTCCCTCTCTTCAATTATTTTCCACATATACTTCTTTTTGATTTCTGGGAGTAGTTCTAAACTATGCAATCTTGTGGTTATTGGTGGGCATTCATTTAGAAATTTTACAAATCTATCCTCCTGCATTTTAACTGCTTCCATTATAACATATAGAAGTTCAGATTTTGCTGTTGGAGTTAATTGTTCATATTTTATCATTTTTCTTACATGGTCTATTTTGTCTCTTTTACCTTTTCCAATATAAACCCTTTCTCCTAACTCTATATTAACATCTGGCTTTGGGCTCATCTCCATTAGTAAAAATTGATATTCTCCAAGCCCTTGGACTATTGGCTCGTCTGGTTTTTCAGGATACCCATAAGGTAGATAATCTAAAACCCATGCGTAATTTTCAAATTTTTGTGGCTTATTTTTTTTAGGGAATTTTACTTCCCCTCTATCTTTTTTATATTGACCTCTAACCATAAAATTTCACCCTTCATTTAAATCTACAAATTTAAATGAGTAATAAAAAATTAAATATATTTCCTAACAACTTCTAAGATTTCCTCGGCATTTTCGGGCAACTCTCTTTTGTAATAAATTGCTCTCAAATCATCTATATCCTCTGGCAGAATATCGGCTATTTTAACCGCTGTTTTTTCATCCACTCCTAAGGATATCAACTCTTCAACCAATTTTTTTGCCTCTTCTTTATCTAATTTGGCAAACTTTTGCAAGTAATCTAATGCACAGCCCTGTTCATATGATAACTCTCCAATTTGTGCCCTATTATACATAATTTCAGCGGCTTCAGATATTGTTATATATTTCTCTCCAAGGATTTTTTTGCCTATCATTCTCTCTACCTCTATTAAACACCTTAATAATTAAAAATAACAATTGCTGAAATAAATTATGAAATAAAATAAATTAAAGTTTTTATGAGAAGAAAAATAATTAAAGTGTTTCATTAAATTTAAAATTTAAGCTGTAGCTGGTCTTAAATGTTGTGGATAGGCAATAATATGCTTGTATTTTCCTCCATCTCTTACTTTAACAATAAATGCCCTTCCCTGCTTACCAACGACAATCCCAGTTCTTCCGTGGAATCTTGGGTGTGGCATTCCCTTATGAACTGATGGGTCTATAACTATATGCACATACTCTCCTTCTTTATACTCCTTCAAAGCTCTTGTTATTGGGTAGAGACCTCTTTCTCTTGGGTGTTTTGATAACTTTTTTCTTGTTTTCCTTCTAAATCCTTCACTCATTTGAACCATTTATATCACCTTCATCATTATCATGCACTTTTAAAACATCCAATTCCTTGCATATGCAATTTTTGTTTAATATAGATGAGACAGATGGGTTTGTTCTCCCATCATCTCCACTGATTAACTCCTTTATATATAATCCACCATCGCAATATATAATCATCTCAAAATGATTGTCATCTACTTTACTGGTTTTAACTTTATATACCTTACGGATTCTCTCTAAATCAGCTCTTCTATGTAAAACTCTTTTTGGTGTTTTTTGATAGATAGTTCTATTTTCAAGCTCTTTTTCAAGAAGTTTTAAATCATCATCACTAACTGGCTGAGAGCATTCAACTAAAGCCCTGTATGTTTTTTTATGAGGAGTGTTTTTAAATATAACTTTATCCTGTCTAACACCAAACTCTAAGTTTAAAACCTCTACCCTACCATCTTTATTAACTTCTTCAGCAATTTTATTTAAATCAATTTTTCTTATCTTTGGCTCTTTAATTTCCAAAACAAATGGCCTTCCATCTCCAAGCATTCTAACATCTATATCCTCTCTTCCAGCTCCATGGAATTTTGCATCTTTTCCCTTTGTTGCCTCTAAGAATGGTTTAGCAATAATTTCTTCAACAGATATTGGATATTTTTTACCTGTGTAGTTGCATAGCTCACAACCTTTTCCCCTACACTTTCTACAAGGCCATCTTGTTTGTGGAATCCCTCTAACCAATTTTCTATATCTCCCTTTAATAAACAATGGATTTACTTGCAGGTAGATTTCCTCAGAGTATGGGTTTATATGAACAACAATATCGGGATATTCCTTATTTGGTGCTTTATCTAATTTTATAGCTAATAACTTCCCAAATTCTCTACCAAATTCCTGCTTTATACTCTCCATAAATTCTGTTTCAAGCTCTTTCTCAAGCTCTTTAATCTCTTTTGGAATGTGAGTTCCGATTAAAAACGTATTAAAATCATAGTCCTTTAAAAGCTCAATGGCTTTATTTAGCAGTTTTTCCATCTTTTGTTTGTTAAATATACCTTTACACCATGGACAGTTCTCTTTTTCCACCTCTATATCTTCTAATCTTATTTCATTAACTCCACTTTTTGCCAAAGCTTTTAATAATTCTAAGTCCTCTTTACAATTTATTCCTTTTTCCTTTGCCTTTTTTATCTTTGCTTCAAGTTCCAAAGCTTTATATAACTTTAACGCCCTACCTCTTTCAGTGTTTGTTGTATGCAACAATTTGGCATACAATCTTCCAAAACATCTGTCACAGAGAGGATATTTTTTTAATATTTCATAGTTTATAATGCCCATGTTTCTCCCC
>JBDOKN010000108.1:0-4253 GCA_039833665.1 Methanocaldococcus sp. | reverse complement strand
ATGAATGCAGATTCCAGAAGGGATTTTTTCAATGCCTTTTTCAGTTCCTAAGACAATGCCATCAAAGTCAATATCATAAACTTTTCCTGTAATAATCTCATTGTTTGATAAGAGGATTTTTACAATCTTTCCAATGGTTATTGAGTATTTTTTATACTTTTTTAATATTTCGTAGTCATCTATTTCTTTATTTTTGAGTTTTTCTAAGTAGCTTTCAAAGGTTTTTAGGAAATTGCTAAGTATTTCTACCTTATCAATATCTTTTCCAGTAATTTCTTTTAAGGAAATTGCTATCTCTCTAATTTCATCCCTTATTTTGTTATTTATATTTATCCCAATCCCTATAACCATGTAATCATCAGTTAGCTCAGTCAATATCCCCCCAAGCTTTTTATAATTGTTATTTACTTTAACCATTATATCATTTGGAAACTTTATTCCAAGTTCTTTATCTACATAGTTTTTTAATGCCTCAATAATACAAATAGGAACCAACAAATTGATAACTTTTGGATTATATAGTTTAGAATCTAAGACCATTGAGAAATATAATCCCCCCTCATCAGAATACCAAACCCTTCCCCATCTTCCCTTCCCACTGTTTTGTTTATCAGCCAATATAACAAAATTTCTTTTTCCTTCTTTTGCCAACTCTTTGGCATAATCGTTTGTTGAATTAATCTCACTTAGATGAATAATTTCCATGATTTCACCAAGCTTAATTTAAATATTAACTTAATAATATTTTTTAGTTAGGAATATTTATGAATTATTATTTTAAACTCTTTCTAACAAAATATGTGAGAAAATGAAGGCGTTAATTATTGACTGCTTAGCATCTGGTGATGGGAAAAGAATTTTAGCAAGGGATGTTATTGGAGCCGGACCAAGAACAGTTAAAGGTATTTTACAAAGTGAAGGAATTGAAGCAAAAATAACCCCAATAGAGGACTTAAATATTAAAGATGTTAAAAAATACAACATAGTTTTTATCAGTGCAATGACTTCTGACTTTAAATGTGTTAAAAAGTTAGTTGAAAGAATTAGATTAAAAACAGACAGTAAAATAATTGTTGGAGGACCAATAGCTAATGATATAAACCTTTTAGAAAAAGTAGAGGCAGATGTAAGCATAGTTGGAGAGGGAGAGATAACCATAAGAGAATTGATAAAAAAGGATTTTAATGCTGAGAATGTTAAAGGAACAACATACTGGGATTATGATGAGGATGAATTAAAGATAAATCCTTTAAGAGAAATTTTAACTGATTTAAAATTAATAACTCCATCAACTGAAATTAAAGATTATAAAAATTACTTCTCTGCAAGGGTCTATGTTGAGATTGTTAGAGGTTGTAGCAATTTTAAAAGACCTCTATTATTATGCACGAACAAAAAATGTAAATTATGTGAGAATGGGACATTAAAATGCCCTCTAAATATAAATCCAGGTTGTGGTTTTTGCTCTGTCCCTTCTGTTTTTGGATATGCAAGAAGTAGGGATGAGGAAGATATATTAAAAGAGGTTGAGGCATTGTTAGAGGAGGGAGTTAAAAGGATTGTTTTGTCTGCCCCCGACTTTTTAGATTATAAAAGAGGAGAGGAGTTAATAAACCCCTATTTTCCAGAACCAAACTATGAGGCAATTGAATCTTTATTATCAAATTGCAAAGATTTAGCCGATAAATATAACGCAAACATATTAATTGAGAATATAAAGGCAAATTTGTTTAATGAAAGAGTGGCAGAGATATTTAGCAGATATTTAAAAACCCCAATCTATATTGGTTGTGAGAGTGGAGATAAATGGCATTGTAAATTATTGGGGAGACCTACAACACCAAATGATGTTTTAAAAGCTGTGAAGATAGCAAAAAAATACAATTTAAAGGCACAGGTCTATTTTATATACGGTTTGCCGGGAGAGAATGAAGAGACAGCAATAAATACAGTTAATTTTATGCACAAAATTAAAAATTATATTGACAAAATAACCGTTTATAAATTTAGACCCCTTCCAATGTCTGCATTTCAAAACTTTAAGCCAAATATTACTAAGCATTCTTTACTAATTAGAGAAACAGCCAACAAAATAAATTTAGAGATAAAGAAAAAATATATTGGGAAAGTTTTAGAGGTTATAATATCAGAGAGGCATTTTAGGAATAAAAGAGATGCTATTGGATATCTTCCTGATAGTGGTTTAATGGTTGTTGTTAAAAATGGGGCTAAATTTATTGGAAAAAATAAAAAGGTTAAAATAATTAAAGCTTATGAGAAGTATTTAGAGGGAAAATTATTGGGTGGTTAATTTGCTTCCTGTTTTGTTATCTTTTGAAGGAAAGAAAGTGGCAGTATTTGGTTGTGGAAGCGTAGGAAAGAGGAGAGCTAAGAAAATATTAAAAAGTGGGGGGATTGTCGATATTTATTCTAAAGAATTTGATGAAGAAATAAAGAAATTAAAAGAGAAGAATAAAAATCTAAATTTAATTGAAATTGATATTAATCAGTTGAGTGATGAAGAGCTAAAAAATATTATTAAAGAATATGATTTTATAATAACAGCCATCAACGATGAAATTAATAAAAGAATAGTTAAATTAGCTAAAGAGCTGAATAAATTTGTAAATTCTTCAACAAAGACAGAGGGAGTTAATTTTATCGTCCCTGCCTATACAGAGGTTGATGAGGTTATAGTTAGCATATATACAAAAGGAAAAAGCCCTTTAATAGCTAAGCATATAAGAATTTTTGTTGAAAACTATCTAAAATCAACGGATATTGATATGATAGCATACATAAGAGAGTTTTTAAAAGAGACAATTCCAAAACAAAAAGACAGGGAAAAGATATTAAAAAAGATTTTTGAAAATGAAAAATTTAGGGAGGAATTAAAAAGATTAATAGAGAAGTGGGAAAATGATAATACTAAAAGCTGATTATAAGAAATACAACGTCTCTGAATTGGAAAAGCTCAGGATGGATGAAGAAAAATTTTATGAGATGTTTGATAATGCCGTATTATTACAAACATGCAATAGAGTTGAGATAATATTTGATGCAGATAGTTTAGAAGAGATTAAAGGAATTGAAAATATAGATTTAGAGAAGTTTGATATTCTATTTGGAGATGAAGCAATAGAGCATCTTTTTAGAGTTGCATGTGGTTTAGAGTCCATGATTGTTGGAGAAGACCAAATACTTGGGCAGTTAAAAAATGCCTATCTAAAAGCAAAAGAGAAAGGAAAAATATCAAAAAAGTTAGAGAAGATAATTTTAAAGGCAATACATACTGGGCAGAGGGCAAGAATAGAGACAAAGATAAATGAGGGTGGGGTTTCAATTGGCTCTGCGGCAGTTGAATTGGCAGAAAAGATTTTTGGATTAGAAGGAAAAAATGTCTTATTAATTGGAGCCGGAGAGGTGGCAAACTTAGTTATAAAGGCATTGAAGGAAAAAAACATTAAAGCAATTATCGTAGCAAATAGGACTTATGAAAAGGCAGAAAAATTGGCTAAAGAACTTGGTGGAATAGCTATAAAGTTTGATAAATTGGAGGAAGCTTTAAGATATGCCGATATAGTTATATCAGCAACAGGAGCCCCACATCCAATTTTAAATAAAAATCGATTAAAAAATGCTGGAAAGACAATTATTATAGATATAGCCAATCCAAGAGACACAACCGATGACATTAGAGAGTTGCCAGATATTTTTTTATTTACAATTGATGATTTGAGATTAGTAGCTGAGGAAAATTTAAAGAAGAGGAAGGAGGAGATTCCAAAGGTTGAGATGATTATATCTGAGGAATTAGAGAAGTTAAAAGAGCTTCTTGATAAAATGAAATTTGAAACAGCAATAAAAGAACTTGGGCAGTATATTGAAAATGTAAGAAAGAAGGAGGTTGAAAAGGCAAAAAAGATATTGAAGAATAAAAATAAGCCAGTTGAGGAAGTTTTAGATGACTTTTCAAAGGCGTTATGTAAGAGAATAATTTACGATATAATAAAGATATTTGAGAATGTGGAAAATAAAGAGGTTTTTGAGCTCTTAGCCAATGAATTTAAAAAACTTCCAAGAAAATAAAATCTTATTTTAACCCAATTAAGAGTTTTATTAACTCTATTGCTTCAGGGTTTGTTATAAGTATAGCAAATAGGATTATTATTTGAGTTATTAACATTACATTAAACTTATTATCGATATATCTCTTTAATCTCTCCTCCATTGTGTTCATTTTTTCTTCTAAT
>JBDOKN010000107.1:0-3834 GCA_039833665.1 Methanocaldococcus sp. | reverse complement strand
GGCTTGTTATAAGGTGAAACTATGAAATTCTTTAATAGGGAGAAGGAGATTCATGAGATTTTGTCTATTATTTGGGGAGTGCCAAATCTAATTTATTTTATTTTTGGCTCTATAAATAGAGTGGTAATATTCAAAACCAAAGGTAGAAGTTGGTGATGGAATTATAGAAATGTATGAGATACCTAAGAAAGGAATTCCAATGCCAGTTTATGTTTATTTAGTTAAAAGGAACATTTTATTTTTAAATCCACAGAAAAGAATTTTAAAACCACAATCATTTTTAGTATAGAATGCGATAAAGAGATTGTTATAAATTATAAATTATGAAATCTTAAAGCCCTATGAGATAAAAAATTTTAATTTAATAGCATATAAGTGAAAACATGAAAAGGTATTTAGAAAGAAAATTAAAAAAGATTGCATATGAGAGAATTGATACATTAATGAGCTTAGCAGAAGAAGAAGCAAAAAAGGGAAATTGGGAGAGGACTAAAAGATATGTATATTTAGCCAGAAGAATAGCTATGAAGATGAGAATAAGATTTCCTAAAAAATGGAAGAGAAGGATATGTAAAAAATGTGGAACTTTTTTGTTGTATGGAAAGAATGCAAGGGTTAGGGTTAAAAGCAAAAGATACCCTCATGTTGTTATAACCTGCCTGGAATGTGGGGCAATATATAGGATTCCAATGATTAGGGAAAAGAAAGAAAAGAGGAAGAAAAAGTTAGAAGAAAAATTAAAACCAAAAGAAAATTATAGTCCTTTTCAAAGTGAATGAATTTTATTAATGAACGAAGTTTGAACTCTTTCCTAATGGAAGTATTTAACAAATACCTTATGCATTTCAAAATATTTTGAAAAGGACTATAAAATACAAAATATTTTTGTTTTTATGGTGAAATAATGGCAGGTAAGGTTATCTTAGTGGGAGCAGGACCGGGAGACCCAGAATTAATAACAATAAAAGGGCTTAATGCAATAAAACAGGCAGATGTTATTGTCTATGATGATTTAATATCAAAAGATTTATTAAATTATGCAAAAAAAGATGCTGAACTAATCTATGTTGGTAAGAGAAAGGGGAAACATTCATTTAAACAAGAAGAGATTAATAAAATATTAATTGAGAAGGCAAAAGAAGGGAAATTAGTTGTTAGATTAAAAGGTGGAGACCCGTTTGTTTTTGGTAGGGGAGGAGAGGAGATTTTAGAGCTAAAAAAGCATGACATACCTTATGAGGTTATTCCGGGAATAACGTCAGCCATAGCAGTTCCAGAAGTTGCTGGAATTCCAGTTACGCATAGAAAGGTCTCTACATCCTTTACAGTAGTTACGGGACATGAGGCAGAAGATAAGAAAGAGAAACAAGTAGATTTAAGCAAGTTAAATGCTGATACTATTGTAATTTTAATGGGAATAACTAATTTGGAAAATTTGGTTAAAGAGTTGTTGCAAAATCCAAAAAGAAGTAAAGATACACCAGTAGCAATTATTATGGAAGGAACTACTGAAAATCAGAGAGTTATAAAAGGAACTCTGGGGGATATTGTTGAAAAGGCAAAAAAAGAAAATGCAAGACCGCCGGGGGTTATAGTTGTTGGTGAGGTTGTTAATGTGTTAGGAAATTAAGATAAGATATTTAGTATAAGGAGGTGTGAGTGATTGTCATCTAATAATGAAAAGATATACACTATTAAAGATGTGATGAATATATTAGAGAATCTTAACAAAGATGATTTAGTTGAAACTGAACACTTTATATTTCAACATAATGAAAGATTTCCAGAATTAAGATATTATCAATGATTTTATCTTAAAGAAAGATGTCGTAGGGATAATACAACAAGATAAATCAAAATTCAAATTAATATATGAAATTAATGAAAAATATGATTTAATTGTGATAATAAGTATTAAATCTGAAAATCCTAAAAAAATTAGTTTAATTACATGTTTTAAGCAGGATTCAAAGAGAAGGGTGAGAAAAGATGAATAAACTTAAAAATAAGTTTGAAGGAGAAGCTGGTTTAAGATATAGCTCTGAAACCGATATTCTTTATGTTTATGCAAAGGATATAAAATATATTGAATCTATTGATTTAGGGGATGTAATCTTGGATATTGGAGAAAATGGGATTATAAAGGGAATTGAAACATAAATTTAAAGGTGTAGTAGTTTTGAAAGAACTAACAGAGGAAGAAATCTTGCAATTCCTAAGAGTGAAGAAAAAGGAATATAAATTCTCTACATGTAATATATTATATCGCCAACAGGGTAGAAAGTTTTAATAGAAATGATTAGTGTGAAAAGAACAAAAATAAAATATATTCTATATTGAAATAAATCGGATTTTCACGTGGAAATTCTCAACAAGAAGAAACTAAAAGAGAGGTATAGTCGTCAGATAATACCATTTTTTATTTTTGTGATTAAAATGATAAAAAACGTTGCTATAATCTATCCAAACAAATTTAAGGCAGGAATTTCTTGCTTAGCAGTTCATGTATTGGCTAATCATCTAAGTAAATATAGAGATTTAAATGTAGGGGTGTATTTCTTAGAAAACTACAATAAAATAAAGAATTTTGACACAATTTTCATAACATTGCAGTATGAGAATGATTATTTTAATGCAATAAGAATAATTAGGGACTTAAAAAAAACTAATCCAAATGCCATTTTTGTTGCTGGAGGGCCTTGTGTAATGGAAAACTTCTTCCCAATAGCTGAATTTTTTGATGCTTTTATAGTTGGAGAAATTGAAGGCAGCGAGGTAATGAGAAAAGTTATAAATAGAGAGTTTGATGTTGAAGGCGTTTATTCAAAATATCTAAAAAAAGATAAGGTTAAAAGAATCTACCCAAAAAAATTAACAATAGATGATTATCCAATATATCAGCCAACATCTGAGGAAGGAGCTTATGGGAAAGCATTTTTATTAGAGATTGGGAGGGGATGTCCAAGAAGATGTAGATTTTGCTTAGCGAGAGCTATTTATTATCCACCAAGATTTAGAAAGCCTGATGATTTAATGTATTTGGCAGAGGAAGGAGTTAAAGTTAATAAAGTAAATAAAGTTGCTTTAATTTCTCCATCAGTTGGAGATTATAAGCATATAGTTGAGTTATGCAACTTTTTGGATGATATGGGAGTTCAAATATCACCCTCATCTTTAAGGGCAGATACCTTAAACGATGATTTGATGAGAATTTTAAAATTGAAAACATTAACTATTGCCCCTGAGGCAGGTAGTGAGAGATTAAGAGAGTTTATAAAAAAAGACATTAAAGAGGGAGATATAGCTAATGCTATTGATTTAGCTAAGAAATATAATGTTAATAAGGTTAAGCTCTATTTTATGGTTGGGATTCCAACAGAGACGGATGAGGATATTGAAGAACTTATAAATTTAACAAGGAAAGTAAAAAGAGAAATTAGAAGGGTAGAAATATCTATCAACCCAATGATTCCAAAGCCACATACTGATTTTGAAGTAGAGGGGTTTGATTTATCATCTAAGAAGAAAATTAAGTATATTGAAAAGGCATTAAAAAAAGAAGGTATTAAAGTGGAGTATGAGAACTTCAATTCCATGATTTGCCAGTGCGTGTTGGCAAGAGGAGATGAAAATATCAATAAATATTTAGATACTTCAAAAAACCCAACAAGCTTAGTTAGTGCTTTAAAGAAAGATAAATTGTTGGATAGATACTTAACAAAAATAGATAATATGCCTTGGAAAAGAATAATTATTTAAAATTCTATATTGAAAATTTTAAGCGTCGTCGATTAAATTTTTATATTTAATATTTTGTTTAATATTGATTTTGGG
>JBDOKN010000106.1:0-4875 GCA_039833665.1 Methanocaldococcus sp. | reverse complement strand
CAAATCCTTTAAATCTCTAATAAAAGATTTTTTAAAAGATACTTTCATTGTTTCACTACTCTAACAACTTTTTAGCTGTTTCTAAATCAACCTCCTCCTCATCTTCAACTTCTTCCATTGCCTTTAAAAGCCCATAATCCAATAACAACTCTTCAATCTTCTTAAATGTCTTATAATCTAAAATAACTCCTTTGATATTTCCCTTTTCATCAGTAATATAGGATTGAACGATGTTCATTTAGAATCACCCAAAATTACTTTTTGTAACTTTTAAGATTAAAAAACTTATAGTTTTTCTTCAATCATTCCCTCTATTTCTAAATACTTCTTTCTCAACTTCTCCTTCATCTCTTCATCTGCCTTCCACATTCCTCTCTCTATCGCCTCCAACAACCTTTCCGTTATATTCAATAAGGCATAAGGATTATTCTCCTTAAAAAACTCCTCCATGTCCTTATCAAACACATACTTTTCAGCTATTTTTTCATACATCCAATCGTCTATTATGCCAGAGGTTGCATCCCATGCAAACATATTATCTATATACTTTGAAAAGTCAGATGCTCCTTTATAACCATGCTTTTTTAAGCCCTCAATCCACTTTGGATTCATAATCTTTGTTCTAAATATCTCCTTACCTTCCTCTTTTAGATGTTTAGTTCTAATATTGTTTGGATTTGATGTATCTCCAACATAACTCACTGGCTTTTTGCCAGAGAAGTGAGTTACTGCCGCTATTAAACCTCCATGATAGCTGTTAAAGTCATCTCCCTCAAATATATCCCATTCTTGGCTATCTTCATTTTTAACAGTTAATTCAATCTTAGATAATCTATTTATGAACTCATCTTTTGCCTCAACTCCATAATAACCCTTTCCATAAGCATAGCCCCCCCATTCAACATAAACCTTTGCAAAGTCCTCAATTGACTGCCAGTTTTTCTCATCTATTAAATGGGAGACACCAGCTCCATAACAACCCGGCTTATCGCTAAATATCCTATATAGGGATGTTTCTTTGGCTGTCTTTTCATCCATACCCTTCTTAATCTTCTCTTCAACCTCCTCTCTATAATGTTTTTTTACATAATTCATCTCATCTGGTTCATCTAAATTAGCAACCATTCTTATTGCCTCATCTATAAGTTCAATAACGTTTGGAAAGGTATCCCTAAATAATCCAGAAATTCTTAAAGTTACATCAATCCTTGGTCTTCCCAATTCTTCCAATGGAATAACCTCTAAACCAACAACCCTCCCCATCTTATTCCAAACTGGCCTAACTCCTAACAGATATAAAATCTCTCCTATATCATCCCCCTTCGTCCTCATAGTTGGAGAACCCCAGACGATAACGCCAATATACTCTGGATACTTCCCTTCTTCTTTTAGATATTTGTTAATTAAGTCCTCAGCCAACTTTTTACCCATTTCATAGGCAGATTTTGTCGGAATTTCTTGAGGATTGCATGAGTAAAAGTTCCTTCCAGTTGGGAGGCAGTTTATATCCTTAGTTGGAGCACCAGCGACTCTTGGGGGGACATAAAAGCCCTCTAAGGCATTTACTGCGTTTATAATCTCTTCATCAACTTTCATTAAGTTTTTATAAATTGTTGAGACGGTTTTTAAAACCTCTTTTAACTTAGAATTTATTTTAACTGTTTTTAGCTCATCAATCTTATTTTCATCAAAGTTATATTGCATATACTCCTTTAACAGATTTATCCCAATCTCATTTATTTCATCTAAGATTTTATGGTTTTTGCCTTTGTTTTCATTTAATTCTTCCCAATCATATCCTAAAATCTCAGCTAAAATCTCCAAGTAGTTGAATTGATACCTAACAATCATAAATATCATGTTAATTAACTTTTCCCCATCCAGAGGTACTCCCATTATATGCAATCCTTCATTTATCTGCCTATTCTTTAAAACCTCTAAGTAATCGTGAATTTTATTTAACAGTTTTTCAAAGTTTTCATCGTTTATCTCTTCATCTATAACCTTTCCATCTAACAAATCTTCATCCAATTTTAGCTCTTTAATCTTCTTTAAAATCTCTTTCTTTAAGAATTCTTTTTTATCTTTTCCTTCAACTTCGTAGTATTCGTCAATACTCTTTTCCAACTCTGCCAAGTCCCCATACAAATCAGATATTGTCATTGGTGGGATTAAATGGCTTATAATTGTTGCATAGCTCCTCCTCTTTGCCTGAGTTCCTTCTCCAGGATTATTTACTATGTATGGGTAGATATTTGGAAGCTCCATGCAGATATCTGGATAGCATTCGTTAGATAAGCCAACACACTTTCCAGGGAGCCATTCCAAATTACCATGTTTTCCTATATGCATAATTGCATCTGCTTTAAAAACCTCTTTAACCCATTTATAAAAAGCAATATAGTAATGAGTTGGTGGCAAGTCAGGGGAGTGATATATGGCAGAAGGATTCTCCCCAAAACCCCTTGGTGGTTGAACGGAGATAAAGATATTTCCATTAATTATCCCGGGAATAATTAAGTTATTATCAAAGTTCATAACCTTTCCAGGAATAGCCCCCCAGTTTTTTATCAATTCTTGCTTAACTTTATCTGATAGAGAGTTAAACCACTCCTCATAATCCTCTTTTTTAACCTTTCCAACTGCCTTTTTTATCATCTCATCAGTTAAAAATCTTTTATCATTTGTGGCATATTTTAGCATCTTCTTTATTAATTCAGTTCCATTTTTTGGAATCTCATCAACTATAAAGCCCCTCTTTTTCATCTCCTTTAAAATATTAACAACACTCTCTGGGCTATCTAAGCCAAAGGCACTTGCTATTTTATCATTCCTTGGTGGATAGTTATGGAAAATTATGGCTATCTTCTTGTCTTTATTTGGCTTTAACTTTAAATTAGCATATCTTAGAGCTAAATCAACTATTTTTTCAGCTCTATCTTTTATAGCCCTATATTTAATAATCGGCACTCCCACATCTCCATCTTTTATTTTTTCCTTTCCTCCTATTGGGAAATGTATTATTGCCCCATCAAACTCTGGCATTGCCATACCAATAATTAAATCAATTGGATTTAATCCAGCTATAGAGTTTTTCCAATCCTCAATAAAACCAGTTGATATTATTCCCTGTAATATTGGAACATTTAACTCCTTCAAAAACTCTGGCTCATCCTTCAACAACTCCGCCTTAACTCCCATTGAGAGGGTGAACATGGTAGTGTTAATTAAAGCGTGAATTATTGGCCTCCCATCTTTATAGAAAAATTTTTTAAATGTCTCCAAAGTTCCTATTGAGCCAAGCTCGTTTTTTAAATGAGAACTAAAAACAGCTATCGGTATAGCCCCTTTTTTCTCAATAATATCGATTAAATCATTAACGTAATCTATATTATTAGCTACAAACCAGTTTCTATAAAATAAAACTCCTATAAATGGCTTATCTAAATTTTTACCCAACTCTCTTAGATAGTTGAGATAATCATCCAATTCCTCAAAGTATTTTCCTCTATAATAGATACCTTGCCAAGGCATTGGCTTTGGCTCTTCATACTCAACATTTAAATTTCCAAACTTATTTGCCAAGTATAGGAGGAGATTTTTGTAGTTATAAATTCCCTCATATCCAAGATATTTAACAACCTCATCCTTTACCTCATCATCTACTGTCCTATCCTTCTCTAAGTCAGGATGAACCTCATTTAATGTTGGTAATGGTAAAAATGGGATGTTGTGTTTTTTACAAAATTCAGCTAATTCATCGTAATATTTAAATGCTTCTTTTCCACCCATGAGTTTTGTAAAAACAATATTTGCATCTTTAATAAACTCTAAGAATTTGTTAAACTCCTCTCTACTGCATTTATAATCTAATATTTTAAATTCAATGCCAAACTTTTTAATCTCTTTATATGCCTCTTCAAAAACCAAATCATCACTATCTATTGTTGAAACAAAGCCAATCTTTATCATAAGTATCACCATATATTAAATAAAATCTTAATTAACTTAACAATATCTTTAATATTCTTATTCTTTTTATCATTTTATATAATAAAAAGTTGGTGAATGATATGAAATATTTGATATTGAAGATAACAAATAAGTGTAATTTAAACTGCATTTACTGCTATGCAAATAATAAAAACAACAAGGATATGGATTTTAAAACAGCTAAAAATGCTATTGACTACTTATTAAGCTTAGATAATAATTTAAAAATCCAATTTACTGGCGGAGAGCCATTATTAAATTTTAATTTAATCGAAAAGATTGTTAATTACTGTAAAGATAATTATAGCAACAGCAATATCCAATATGCAATTCAAACCAACGCAACCCTTATGGACAAAAAAATAGCTGAGAGTATTAAAGAACTTAACATAAAAGTTGGAGTTAGTATAGACGGTTTAGAAGTCAATGATATCCTAAGACCTTATAAAAATGGAAAGCCATCTACATTAGATACTTTAAAGGGCATGTATGTCCTAAAATCCCACAATATCCCTTTTGGAATAACAACAGTTGTTACAAACAAAAATCTCACATATTTAGAAGATTTTGTTAAATATTTAGTTGCTTTTGGTGTAAAAAGTGTAAGTTTTGATTTATTAAAGCCAAAGAATAAAGAGCATTTAAAGTTAATGCCAAATATTGGAGAATTTAATAAGGTATTGGAGAGATTAAAGGCATATCCAATTTACATAAAAAATTTACAAAAGAGACCTAAAAATAGATATTGCTATTTAAACTCTGGAGATTTGCTGTTTGTTAATGAATTTGGAGATATTTACTTATGTCCCACATTGGAGGGAATGTTTTGCTTGGGCAATATAAACAAAAATAATGAGAATAAAATAAAATTACCAAAGGTAG
>JBDOKN010000105.1:0-2008 GCA_039833665.1 Methanocaldococcus sp. | reverse complement strand
GTGAAGAGATTGATGTTAAGAAGCTTGCAGATATTTTAAAAAAGTTCAATTGCAAATACGTATTCGTTGGAGAGATTGGTAAGGAGTTGTTAAATTATTTAAATGGGAGTTATATTGAAAGATTTGACGAAAATAAAATAAATAAAAACTCTTTAATTATTCTTAGGGAAAAATTATTTTCACCCTTATTTTAATGTAATGGATATTCAGACAAGCTTTTTAGCAAAAAATTATGACAAGAAAATAAATTAAAAAATCTAATATCCATATTAAGATTTTAAATATATAATGTTTTTATATCTATTATACCTCATTAGACAAAATACTAAAAGTAATATAAAATGCCATTGGTGATAAAATGGACAGCTACATACAAAACTTATTTGCTGAGAGAATTGGAGGGAAGAAGTTTGGGAAAGAAGAGGTAATTTACAAGTTTGAAAAGATAAAGAGGGCTAAACAAGAAGCAATGAAAAGACATCCAAATATGGAGTTAATTGACATGGGAGTTGGAGAACCAGATGAGATGGCAGACCCTGGAGCTATAAGTGTTTTGTGTGAAGAGGCAAAAAAATGGGAAAATAGGGGCTATGCAGATAACGGAATCCAAGAGTTAAAAGATGCTGTCCCTCCATACATGGAAAAGGTTTATGGAGTTAAAGACATAGACCCAGTTAATGAAGTTATCCATTCAATGGGTTCAAAGCCAGCATTGGCATACATAACAAGTGCTTTCATCAACCCTGGAGATGTTTGCCTAATGACAGTTCCCGGCTACCCAGTTACAGCAACACATACAAAATGGTATGGGGGAGAGGTTTATAATCTGCCTTTATTAGAGGAAAATAATTTTTTACCAGATTTAGAAAGCATTCCAGAGGATATTAAAAAGAGGGCTAAAATACTCTACCTTAACTATCCAAACAATCCAACTGGTGCTCAGGCAACTAAAAAGTTTTATAAAGAGGTTGTAGATTTTGCATTTGAGAATGAGGTTATTGTTGTTCAAGATGCCGCCTATGGGGCATTGGTTTATGATGGAAAACCTCTCTCATTTTTATCAGTTAAAGATGCTAAGGAGGTTGGGGTTGAAATCCACAGCTTTTCAAAGGCATTCAACATGACTGGTTGGAGATTGGCATTCTTAGTTGGAAATGAGCTTATAATTAAAGCGTTTGCAACAGTTAAAGACAACTTTGACAGTGGGCAGTTTATCCCAATCCAAAAGGCAGGTATTTATTGCTTGCAACATCCAGAAATAACTGAAAGAGTTAGGCAGAAGTATGAGAGAAGGTTAAGAAAGATGGTTAAGATATTGAATGAAGTTGGATTCAAAGCAAGAATGCCAGGAGGAACTTTTTACTTGTATGTTAAATCACCAACAAAAGCAAATGGTATTGAATTTAAAACTGCTGAGGACTTTTCCCAATACTTAATTAAAGAAAAACTAATATCAACAGTTCCATGGGATGATGCTGGGCATTATTTAAGATTAGCTGCTTGCTTTGTTGCTAAGGATGAGAATGGCAATCCAACAACAGAGGAGAAGTATGAAGATATGGTTTTAGAAGAATTTAAGAGAAGATTGGAAGATTTAGATTTGGAATTTGAATAATTATTATTTTCCATATTTTTATTTTTATTACTTTTTATTTATATATTTAGATTAATAAGATGTCTAAAAAATGTTCTAAAATTTATTTATACTAAAAAATATCTACTATATGGTGTCAAATAAAAAAAAGAATATGCAAAATTTCCAAATTTTTGAAAAAATGAAAAAGTGGGTGAGTATGGAGGATTACGAAAAAATCATCAATGACTTAAAAATATTATAACTCAAAGGCAAAGTTTGTAGGTATTAAAATTATTATGGTGAGAAGAATTATTGATATGCATAAAGATAACGATGAGTTAATAAAAAAGGTCTTAGAGAGTATAAAAAATACTGAGCTTTACGATTTAGTTTTAAGTGCATGTCCTGAATTGAGAGGAGGAAGGATTAAAA
>JBDOKN010000104.1:0-4673 GCA_039833665.1 Methanocaldococcus sp. | reverse complement strand
CATCAATTCTACAAGCTTCTCTACTTCTTTAATTCCTTTATTAAAATCATTTAAATTTAGATATTCTTCCTTAGAATGGGCAAGCTCTAATTTACCAACACCATAAATAACAGTATCAGCGTTTAAAAATTTGTTAAAGTAATATGCTTCACAGGTAGCATTAAAAAATGATATTTCAAACTCTTTGGATAATTTATCTATCAACTCCTTATTTTCAAGCATGTAAAAATCAGCATAATGCCTTTCAGGATTTAATGAGCTTTTTATATGCTTTGAATAATCTCTTTGATATAAAAAATTGTATATCTTTTTTATTATATCTTTTTCAACACTCCTAACATCAAATAAGACATAAGCATAATCTGGAATAATATTACTTTGAATTCCGCCTTTTATTATGGTTGGAGTTATTGAAGAACTGTAAATTTTATCAACTTTAATTTTTTTTAAAGGAAGATTTTTTAAGTCCAAAATAATTCTGCTTAAGATTTCTATAGGATTTACACATTCAGATGATGAGGCATGTCTTGCTTTACCAAAACTCTCAACAATATATTCAAACCTCCCTTTATGCCCTATACAAACTTTCAAATCTGTTGGTTCTCCAACTATACATTTAATACCTCTTTTTATTTTATTTTTATTCCTCAAATATTGGCAAAAATTATAAATACCATTTGATTCTGTCTCTTCATCAGGGGATATAACCAATAGAGAGTTGTTGCTATTTAAAAAAGCATGAATCATTAAAACTACATTCCCCTTAGCGTCTATAACACCAGTTCCATAAAAGTTATTATCATCTTTTTTAAAGCTTGATTGAACCTTTACAGTGTCTATATGCGAGTTTAGTATTAAATTGAAGTTTTCTTTTTCCTTATAAGCTATAAAACAACCCTCAACAATGGTATTTTTTATTCCTAAGTTGTTAAAAAGGTTGGATAAATATTTAAAGGCATTTTTTACTCCTATTCTGTTGTCAGTTCTAATTTTTACCAAATCCTCCAAAATTTTTAAATAATTCAAATCCATAACTATCATCTTATAAATTCTACTTTCTCTCCAATAAGTTCATTTAAATTAATATCCCTACATTTAAATTCAAGCATTGCCGTTGAGTAATTTTTACATTTGTAGGTTTTCCATGGTTTTAATCTAACTGCTTCAACAACTTTATTTTTGTCAATAAAAATTACATCAATAGGATAGAGCATAAAGAATGTATGCATAGCTATTTTCCTCCTTTTATATAGGAAGAGCATTGCCTTATCACCAATATCTCTAAGCATTAAACCAAAAGCTCTTTTAATAAAATTATCTGCCAATACAACATTAAATTCTAAATCTCCAACTCTAACTTTTTTAATTTTTTTATTTTTCATTTTTTCCACTTTCTTTTTTATTATATGGGACGGGAATGTAATAAACTGATGGCTTAGCCCCCATTGGTTGCGGATAAAGCTCCAATAACTCATAAACCTTTCTTGGAACGTTTGTATTAACCTCTATCCCCATTTCTTTTAATTTATTAACTGTTAAAGGATAATCATGTGTCCAAACTCCAGAAGTTAGTTTTTTTGCAATTTCTTTAGCTTTCTCATCTCCATATTTATCCTTCAAAAGCTCATAAACAAATTCCTCCATCTGTTTAATAGCTTTTTTAGATATATCAACTAATATTAATGTTTCGTCATCTACCTTATCTCCTTTCCTATAATATGCTTCCAATATTGAAGCGGCAGGATATTGCCCAATCTGAGGGTCTACTGGTCCCATAACTGCATTTTTATCCATAATTATCTCATCAGCCGCTAAGGCAATTAAACTTCCTCCACTCATTGCATAATGCGGAATTATAACTGTTGTTTTTGCCTTATGTTCCTTTAAAGCTAAGGCAATCTGCTCACTCGCTAAAGCTAATCCCCCAGGTGTATGGATGATTAAATCAATAGGCATATCTTCTGGTGTTAATCTTATAGCCCTTAAAATCTCTTCACTATCCTCAATGGTTATAAATTTATAAATTGGAATTCCTAAGAAGGTTAATGCTTCTTGTCTATGTATCATGGCTATAACTCTTGTCCCTCTTTCTTTTTCAATTTCCCTTATACATCTCAACCTTCTCATTACCCTATATCTCATCATCATCTCTGGATAAATAAATAGTAAAAATACAAATAAAAAGAAAAATATATCCATGGATGTCATTTCATCCCCCTTCATTTTTTGGCTATATAATTAATCAGACAAATAACACTTTATAAGGTATGAATATAAAACCTGCAAGGATTTTATAAATGTCTATTAACTGACAAACTTTGATGATTGGCTATAAAGTAAATTATTAATATCACTATCATGAATATAAATATAGTTGCCTTATTATTATAATCGTTTAAATTGGTGATTGCCTATGAGTAAAATTGGATTTAGTCCAATAAAAATAAAGTCATTTTCAAAGATTAAAACTTATGATGATACATTACCGTCATTAAAGTATGTTGTATTAGAACCTGCGGGATTCCCAATTAGGGTTAGTAGCGAGAATGTTAAAGTTTCTACTGATGACCCTGTATTATTTAATGTCTATGCGAGAGACCAGTGGATTGGCGAGATTGTTAAAGAGGGAGATTACTTATTTGATAACTCAATCCTTCCAGATTATGCTTTCAAGGTTATTTCAACTTATCCAAAAGAGGGAGGAATGATTACAAGCGAGACCGTTTTTAAATTACAAACTCCTAAGAAAGTTCTTAGAACACAGTTTAAAAAAGCTAAGTTCAGTGAGATTATTGGGCAAGAAGATGCAAAAAAGAAGTGTAGAATTATTATGAAGTATTTAGAAAATCCAAAGCTCTTTGGAGAGTGGGCTCCAAAGAATGTATTATTTTATGGTCCTCCAGGAACAGGAAAGACATTGATGGCGAGAGCTTTGGCTACTGAGACAAATTCATCATTTATATTAGTTAAAGCTCCAGAACTCATTGGAGAACATGTTGGAGATGCTTCAAAGATGATTAGGGAGTTGTATCAAAGGGCATCTGAGAGTGCCCCATGTATAGTGTTTATTGATGAATTAGATGCTATAGGATTGAGTAGGGAATATCAATCATTGAGAGGAGATGTTTCAGAGGTTGTTAATGCATTATTAACGGAATTAGATGGAATTAAAGAAAATGAGGGAGTTGTGACTATAGCAGCGACAAACAACCCAGCAATGTTAGACCCGGCAATTAGGAGCAGGTTTGAGGAAGAGATAGAGTTTAAATTACCAAATGATGAGGAAAGATTAAAAATTATGGAGCTTTATGCTAAAAAAATGCCAATTCCAGTTAAAGCAAATTTAAAAGAGTTTGTAGAGAAAACAAAGGGATTTAGTGGTAGGGACATCAAAGAGAAATTTTTAAAGCCAGCACTACATAGGGCTATATTAGAAAATAGGGATTATGTTGGTAGAGAGGACTTAGAATGGGCTTTAAAAAAGATTTTAAAGGATAGAAGGGAAGCCCCACAGCATTTATATCTCTAATCCTCATAATCAAAGTAATTGTCATAATACTCTATTAAATAATCTCCAACGACCCATAATTCTTTTTTATACTTCCTATATAAATTTATAAGCTTTTTTATAACTATTTTATTTTCTCTCTTAAAGATTTCATCCAATATTATTGTTAGTGCTTCAAGAACATCAGAGTCATTAAAATCCAAATCTGCTTTAATCATTTCTTCAATAACCTTTATTAACTCTTCATCATCAGCATTTTTGACGAACTGATATCTTAAAAATGATTTAAATGTGTGCATATTTTTTCTCTCTATTGGGATTAGCTTTATTAAACCAATAGCTTTATTTAATAAACTGTCCATATCCAAAAACTCATTCCATAGATAATGTTTAATTATCAAATTTTTTAAAATTTCTAAAATCTCTCCTTTGGATTTATTTTTTATTTCTTTAAAAATTTCTTCTGCATCTATATAGTTGTTGTTTTTATACGCTTCAATTAAAGCATAGGCATGTTTGCAGTTGTATTTATATGGGCAGGAACATAGTCCAAAATAGTTATCATCTAAATCAACTTTAACTTTATATACATCAGAGCCAACAACTTCCCCAAATAATAAATTTTTGTATTTTATGCAGTATTTGACTAAATTGTTTCTATAATATAGCTTTCCTCTTTCTATTATTTTTGGGTCGTAGTTCATGGTTATCACATAAATTTCATCAACTATAGTTCTTTTCAAAATGCACAAACAGCCATTTTATATCCAAAGATAAAAAAAGCTTCTTTGTGGCATTTGGTGGCATATAGGGGAGTAAACAGCATACAAGCATATTGAAATTACCTTCCAAAAATTTGATGTCATAGCCGTCTTTAATCCAACTGCTGATAGGTATGCAGACATAAATAAAAAGCTTAGAATTGAAGCGATAACTCCTCTATAACTCCGGGTATTGCTTCAACTAATCCACAGTTTTCATAATCGCAAATACCTCCTGCATTAACATAGAGATGAGCGGCAACTGCTCCCTCAATAATATAACACAAACAACAAATAGCCCCCAATATACCGTTTATAATTCCCCCAATTACCGCTGGTTTTAACATTTTTTCCTGGTCAAAATTTACCTATATTTCACCAAATTAAGTTTTATAACTTTTACA
>JBDOKN010000103.1:0-1903 GCA_039833665.1 Methanocaldococcus sp. | reverse complement strand
TTATTTAAAAAACTATGTAATGGTGGCATAATGAAGATTGGTGTCTCAACACTATTTTTTTGGGAATACCCAATGGTTGAGATTTTTGACATATTTAGAGATATTGGGATTAAATGTATAGAATTTTTTCCAGAAAATCCTGATTTTTGGGATAATAGGTTTGATTTAGATTATATTACTGATTTAAGGAAAGAATTTTTAAAATTTAATGTTGCTTTACACAATCCACATATTGAGTTAAATCCCTCTTCATTAAACCCTTACGTTAGAGAGGCAGTTATAAAAGAGACAATTTGGAGTATTGAGTTGGCTAAATTTTATAGATGTAAATTAATAACTATACATCCAGGAAAAAGACCAACTACAAGACCTCCAACTGACGAAGAATATGAAGCATTTTTTAAATATTTAGATAAAACATTAGAAGTAGCTATTAACAAAAATATAACAATCTGTATAGAAAATATGCCAGAAAGAATTAATAGAATTGGTTGGAATCCAGAAGAAATGGAGTGGATTTTAAAAAAATATGATGGGCTTTTATATATGACTTTGGATTTTGCACACGCCAAAGAGTATATAGAAGAGTTTTTTGAAAGGGTTATTGAATATATTAAACACACCCATATTTCTGGGGTTGTAAATAGAAAAGACCACTATCCATTAAGAAAATCAGAAATTGATTTCTCTCCCTATGTAAAGGCACTTATAGATTATGGATATAACGGAATGTTTAACTTGGAGATTGATGATAGAAGATTGGGAAAAAATTCAGCAACAAAAGAAGAAAAAGTAGAAGTAATAATGAAGGATATAGAATTTTTAGAGAGCATTATTTAGTTGTTTTCTATTTTAACTAAATCTTTCAACTCTTCTGGAACATTTCCATAAGCAACTGCTGGACTTATTGCTGGCTGTCCATTATTTTCTAAGACCTCTGGATGTCCTAAAACAAACTTAACAAACTTTATAGCTTCTTTTTTATGTGGAGCGTTTGTTGGAACGGTTAAACCATAAACTATTGGTTTCGCAACTATTGTTTTATTCTTTGCAGTTATTTTTAAAGCCACTTTTTTGTAAGTGTCAGCATATTCATAATATCCTAAATTAGTTTCCTTTGGAAGTTCTATATACTTTAAGTTGTGTTGATTTGCAACACTCTTGTAGATAAAGAGATAATCAAAAACTCCAGCTTCTAATGGAGCTAATAAATCTGTCTCTTTACTTCTAACAAATAATTTGTTAGTATCTACATATAAATCCTTAGGGACTAATATCAAGTATGTTCCATTATTTTCCTCAACTTTTATATTTGAATGTTTTAAAACCAAGTTGTCATAAATTGTTGAGTTTTTATAATAAAGCTCAGACAACAGTAAAACCATCTGAGTTCTATAACCACAAGGGTCATCGTTAGGGTTTGAAAAACCAATTTTTACATCATCTCTTTGTAATATTTTATACCAATTTTCTGAGGTTATCTCATTTTTATATTTACTTTTATCTGTATAAGCTAAAACAATCTCATTTCTTGCAAACATAACATACCAATCTGAATAATTGGGCATCATCATTTGAGGAATTAAGGAATAATCGGCTGAAGCTAATATATCAGCTTTTTTCCCTAAATCAGTTATTTTTCTAACACATTTAACACTTCCAGCAGGTTCCCTTTGAACATCAACATTTGGATGTTCTTTTTCAAACATCTTTTCATACTCTTCAAAAGGCACAGATAAACTTCCAGCATGGAATATTTTTAAAACTATCTTTTCCTGTTCCATACAGCCACATAAGGCAGTTCCAAGAACCAGCAGTATTACAATTGTTATTAATTTTTTTATCATGGTTATTCACCTTTTTGATATGTTTCTAAAAGTATGGTTCTTATTTTGGAATACAT
>JBDOKN010000102.1:0-5510 GCA_039833665.1 Methanocaldococcus sp. | reverse complement strand
TATATCAATTCTGCTTAGAATATAAGGTATTACTAAATGATGAAGAAGTCCCATTATGGAAATTAAAAAAAGAGGATTTGGGAAAAGCTAATTTAGATTTGCCCTGGAAGTCAATCAGAGATTTAGCCATCTATTTATATGAATTAAAAAAGAAACAGCAAAACTCTAAAGAACTTGTTAAATGTGATATAGTGGAGATTTTGGTAGGGATTGCTTTATTAAAACCAGAAGAAGGAAACAATTACATGGGACTTGTTACGGAAGATATGTGCCTGACATATTTAAGTGAGCTTATAACTGCAAGAATTAACTGTATAGCAAGATACTACTACATGATGAAAAAGCCACAAAACACAAATATATTTGATGAAATAATATTAAAATTTCCTCAAAAAAGGGACATAAGGGCATCTAACATAAATGATTTAAGAGAGTTAATTGGAAAAATTAGAAATTATTTTAAATGAAGATTTAATACATTTTCTATTTTTTATAATCCCATTAAAAATACTGGAATTACTGAGAGCATCATAATCAGAGCTACAAATATCGCCAATATCTGCCTTTTACCTATTTTTGCGTTTTTCATTACAACCCCCTTAGCTCCAAGTATGATTTTCTAATAATATTGTCTTTACTAATATTTAAAGCTTTCAGTATCTCTATCAACTCCTCTAAGGCACTGTCTTTTTCATTAATATCAATTACTGATTTTTCTAATTCTAAGAATAAGCCGAGACCCTCAACATCATCAATACTTGCCTCTATATCTCCCTTTTTGTAAATCTCCCTAATCTTTCTAATTGGAGGAACCTCCTTAAATCCAAGTTTTTTAAATATCTGCCTCATCTTTTCTTTATCCTCTATTTTCACTTCAATTTCTTCTCTTGTTTTTGATATTTTATCTATTTTTTTGCCTTTATATGTAACAAAGAAAGTTCCATCCTCGTCCCTAATTCTCAAAGCTTCATCGGTCTCCCTAAAATCTCTATCTATCCCATTGAAATATATATCCTCCTGAAATTTTTTCTTGATAAATTTAAATCCAAGTTTTTTTAACTGCTCTACAACTTTATCTTTATCATCAATTTTTACTTTAATTTCTACTTCTATCATGCAATATCACCAAATAATAGAGATTTTTTCAACTACCTCCTTCAAAGTATTTTTTATCTCCTCCTTATCTACATTTTCTACAACTAAGTAAATAATCACTTTATCTCCTTCCCTTTCAAGGACTGTTGATGTTATATTTCCCCCTATTTTTGATATTCTTGAAGTTATATCTGCCAACAAACCAATCCTATCCTTGGCAATAATCTGTAATTTTAAAGCTCCTAAGATAATTTCCCCTTTTTCTAACAAATATAACCCTTCTTTTGTTAATCTAACTCCTCCATTTCTTCCTTTTTTTGTTTCTACTAATCCTAAATCTCTTAAAACCCTAACTTTGACATCCAAGTTTTTTGGATGAATATTTAATTTTTTAGCAAGTTCTTTAATTGTTATTGGCTCTTTTAGATGTTCCATAATTTTTTTAGTTAAGCCAACAACTTTCATAATCTCACAATTTATTTAAATTAATTGATTAATTTTCCTATAAAAATAAAATAATGGAAAGTAAAATAAATTATGACCTGGCTCTTCTTCTCTCTCTCTTTAACCTTCTTAACCTCTTCTTATACCACTTCCATCTCATTCTTCCTTTCTTTTTCCATCTTCTTGAACTCCTCTTTATGGTATCACCCTCTTATCTTGTTTTTTAAATTTTTACCTAAATAATATAGAAACCCTTACTTAAACTTTTTGGTTTTGTTATTTTAACCAGCTACCTTTTTCTACAACAATATATCCCTCTTTATTTACCTTAGGAGCAATTTTTAAGAATTTTTCTCTGAATTCTGGATTACTTTCAACTGCTTCATCTTCTCTTAAAACATTTCTGCTATCTATAATATAGTAACTCTCTTCCATCTCTAAGTTAAACCTCTCTAAGACCTCACTAAATTTATTGATAATTTCCTCTGCCTCTTTTTTTATTTTTTCAATGGTTTTTTCATCCATTTAGCCCACCATAAACTAAAATTAAATTAAACCAAGCTCTTTTAAAACATTTTTCAAAACCTCTTTATGCTCTTCACTCATCTCACATAATGGCAATCTCAATTCACCAGCAGGTCTTCCCATCATATTTAGAGCAGTTTTAACAGGAATTGGATTGGTTTCAATAAACATCGCCTTCATCAATGGGAATAATTTATAATGAATCTCTCTCGCTTTTTCAAAATCTCCATTTAACGCAGAGTTAACCATTTCAACAAATTCCTTAGGAACGATGTTGGCTACTACGCTAATAACTCCTTTTCCTCCTAAGGCAATTATTGGTAAAGTTAATTCATCATTCCCTGAAAGAACAGTTATATTGGCATCATGTATAAGCTCAGAAACTTGGGAAAGGTTTGGATTTGCTTCTTTAACTGCTGAAATATTGCTATACTCTTCAGCCAAAAACTTTACTGTTTTTGGTTCTAAATTAACAACAGTTCTTGATGGAACATTATATAAGATTATTGGAATATTTACCGATTCAGCAATCTTTCCAAAATGTTTTTTTAGACCTTCTTGTGTTGGTTTATTGTAGTAGGGAGTAACCGATAAGATGGCATCAGCCCCTACATCCTCAGCAAAAATAGACAGTTCTATGGCTTCATCTGTGCAGTTTGAACCAGCTCCTGCAATTACCTGCACTCTTCCATCAACAATCTCCACAACCTTCTCAATAACTTTTTTATGCTCCTCATGCGATAAAGTAGGACTTTCCCCAGTTGTTCCAACTGCTACAATTCCATTAACCCCATTATCAATTAAAAAGTTTATATTTTCCTCTAACCCATTATAATCTACTTCTTTATTTTTAAAAGGAGTTATTATGGCGGGATAGACCCCTTTAAACATAGCTTCACCTTCATTGGAGCTGTCTCATTTTGTGAGTTATATAACCTGCAATTCTATTTCTTAATCTCTTTGTTGAGATTTGAGCAACTTCCTCTAAAACCCTTTTGTTTGTTTCAAAGTCAGTTGTAAATAAATCTCTATACTTTTTAATTAATTCCATAGCTGTTCTTTTAATTAATGTCTGTCTAATCCTTCCCATCTTCTCACCCGCTACTGTTTTTTATTATTTTCTATTAATTATTCTGTTTTATTTTGTGTTTCTTCAAGATATTTCTTTTGAAGGGTTTTATTATGCTCTATAAGTATCTGGAATATTTTAACACCAATATTCTCATCAACGTTATGTTCTTTACAAAGTTTTCTTATTCTATCGTATATATATTTTTCTCTCTCTGGGTCGTTAATAGGGATACCAAGTTGATTTTTTACCTCAGCTACATCCTTAGCTAAACTATTCCTTTCAGCAATTAGCTTTAGTATCTTATTGTCAATCTCATCAATCTTCTTCCTAATTTCAGCAAGCTTCTCCATCATTGTAATCACAGAATGCCATTATAACCAAAACTAAAATATATATCTTGTTTGTATATTATCAACAAAAGATTATAGAAGATATATAAATATGTTTTTATATCTCATATCTCTATGGGTTTATATATACTCAACTTCTACATTAAATTTTAAAACACACTACATCTTAACTTTTCAACAGATTTTAAATTGGTGATATAGCATGTTCAAAGGAGTTATGGAGAGTGCAAAAGAGTTTAAAAAAGTTGTTGATACTGTCTCAACTTTATTAGATGAGATTTGCTTTGAAGTTGATGAAGAGGGAATAAAAGCTGCTGCAATGGACCCAAGTCATGTTGCGTTAGTTAGCTTAGAGATTCCAAGATTGGCTTTTGAAGAATATGAAGCTGACAGCCATGAAATTGGAATTGATTTAGAGGCATTTAAAAAAGTCATGAATAGGGCTAAATCAAAGGATAAATTAATTTTAGAGTTGGATGAGGAGAGGAATAAATTAAATGTTATTTTTGAAAATACTGGGAAGAGAAAGTTTAGCTTAGCACTATTAGATTTATCTGCTTCGTCAGTTAAAGTTCCAGACATAGAATATCCAAATGTAATAATGATTAAAGGGGATGCTTTTAAAGAGGCGTTAAAAGACGCAAGTTTATTTAGCGATTATGTAGTTTTAAAAGCTGACGAGGATAAATTTGTTGTTCATGCAAAAGGGGACTTAAACGAGAACGAAGCAATATTTGAAAAGGATTGCTCAGCCATAATTAGTTTAGAGGTAAAAGAAGAAGCAAAAAGTGCTTTCAATTTAGATTATTTAATAGACATGGTTAAAGGAGTTAGTAGTGGAGATATTATCAAAATTTATCTTGGAAATGACATGCCTGTGAAGTTGGAATACTCAATTGCAGGAGTAAATTTAACTTTCCTATTAGCTCCAAGGATTGAGGGATAAAAATATAAATTATTTAGAGAGTATAACTATATGTGGTAACTATGTATGAATCTTTAAAAAATTATTTTTTTAAAGAGATTAAAAATGATAAATTATTAAAATTGCCTGATAATTTTTATGATGATATTAGAGAATATATGAAGAATATTGAAGATGAGATTGAACTTGAAAGGGTAAAATATTATTTCAAAGAGCTTAGAAAGTTGAGGATATATAAAGCTTTGTATTTGGATAATGAGAGGGAAAACCTACTTCCAGAAGAATTAAATATTATATATACCATTGAAAATGTTGTCGTTGAATTGAAAATTGAGGAAACTCCTAAATTTAAAAAACCTGTCGAGATTGAGACACCAAAACCTATATATACAATAAATGATATTGATGTTGTAAAGGTTGATAAAAACTTTCCACCATTCACAGATGGCACTTTTATATATAACTTAAACAAAAATGATGTCCTCTCTTTAAATAAAAAAATATCACATATTTTAGAAAAACACAGAATCATCTCAAGAATAGGTGAAAGTTATGAAAATGCCGAAAAAAGTTAGAAGATATTGCCCATACTGTAAAAAACACACAATTCACATTGTAGAGAAGGCAAAAAAAGGAAAACCAAGTGAATTAACTTGGGGTCAAAGGCAGTTCAGAAGAGTAACAGCTGGTTATGGAGGTTTCCCAAGACCTTTACCAGACAGGTCAAAGCCAGTTAAGAAAATTGACTTAAGATTTAAATGTACTGAGTGCGGAAAAATGCATACAAAGGCAAACGGCTGTTTCAGGTCAGGAAGATTTGAGTTCGTTGAGAAATAAATTTTAAAAACTTTAAAAATTCATAAACTCTTTTAAACACTCAAAACAAAAATCGTAGAGAGGGGAGATGATGGAGTTAATCCCACAACCAAGAACAAAGTTCTTAAAAGTTCAATGTCCAGAATGCAATAACGAACAGATTGTATTTGGAAGTCCAGCTACTGTTGTTAAGTGTTTAACATGTGGAAAAGTTTTAGTTGAGCCAAGAGGAGGAAAAGGAAAAGTCAAAGCTAAGATTTTAGAGATTTTAGGTTAAAAACTC